>NZ_JBFRVM010000100.1:0-211 GCF_041475145.1 Vibrio sp. 10N.222.49.A3 | reverse complement strand
TGTTGCGTAATTAAATTTAAAGATAGAACAACCCCGTTTCGCGTATTTCTTAATCAATACGACAAGTTTCAGGCATACCTAACCCAGTAAGCTTGTTCAACGCTTTTATCATCGCGTAAGTTTCACCCACCTGGGCATTGTAATTTCTTAAGCTCAATCGTCCTCCTAGCAACTGTTTAACTCGATACATCGCTGTTTCTGACAATGAACG
>NZ_JBFRVM010000099.1:0-9504 GCF_041475145.1 Vibrio sp. 10N.222.49.A3 | reverse complement strand
CTTATTTATGTCCAAAACCATCACAGGCTGAATTTTTACCCGTGGCACGTTCGACCTCAGAAATGCCTCATTGTGTGGGCTTTGTTGCGTAATTCAGTTTAGATACAGAGTCGTCCCGTTTAGTGTGTTTCTTAGTCAAGACGACAAGTTTCAGGCATACCTAACCCAGTAAGCTTGTTCAACGCTTTTATCATCGCGTAAGTTTCCACTACACCTGTGCATTGTCATTTCTTAAGCTCAATCATCCTCCTAGCAACTATTTAACTCGATACATCGCTGTTTTTGAGAGTGAACGTTTGTGATAACCATACCGCTGTTTCCAAGACTTATTTTAACCGTACAACTTCTGGCAACCAACTTCGAGATTTCGGGGGTGGCCACGCTCCCAGAAGCTGAGCCTTCTCTTGGAGGGATGAGCGCTGCCGTGATGGCTAAATCACTGAATCGATGAGGCCAACTGCACTTATTCTGTTTGCTTTACGCCTAGCCACTTACCACCTCTTCATCAATCCAAAAGGTCAGAGAACCACGGTTAATGAGCGCTTGGTTGTCTTGCTTCTAGTTGGTTGTTTTGTAAAGAGGTGAAGGAAAGCTACGAGAGGGAGTGAATGTAGCTGAGCAGAGCGTAGGTTCTGGATTGAGTTTCACTGAATTACTCAACAAATCCAAATATAAATTATATTTAATTTAATTCCATGTCAGGACTCCCAACGATATTTTTTCCTCGCTGTATATATTTTCAAAAAAATTAAGGAACAATTATTATTATGATTATCATAGAAAAAGAAAAAGTATCAATTTCTGAGAGATTAGATGCGTTAATGAGTAGTTTTTCAGAAATGAACTTAGAACTTACAAAATTTGATCAGGAGCAAGTAAACAGTATTAATATTTCACCTCCTATTACAGCTTGGAACTGGTCGAAATCATTCTAGACTTCTTAGTGTAGACTGTCAGATAGCCGTCGTTTTGGCAGTCTATATCAATGTGATAAATAATATGGAATATATATTTATTTTACCTGATTATTGTAAAAATTGTCTAAGCACATAGTTCTACCGTGCATTATTACCTTAGTTTTAAAATATACGATGTTTAGTGTCAATGGCAGCCTTATTTATACTTAGTTCACTTCAGTAAGTCGTTTTAAATAGGAATTTTAGATGTTGAAAACTTTTACTAGCCCAAAGATATTGTCTTCCATAACGGGTATGTTTTCTATTTCATTAGGCACTGTTTTACTTGGTGTGATGCTGGTCTTTATGTGGTCCGATCATGATATAAATAGCCAGATTAGCGAGACCGTATTTAAGATAGAGACGCAATTTAACCTACCTAATGGCGATCATGTAAAGAGTTCAAAAGCCCCTGCTGCCTTACTTTCGAAACTTCGTGAACACCCACAGGTTAAAAGTGTCGGTAGGGTTAAAAGTGAATTGGTCACTATCTCCTATGGCACTGAAGAAGTGAAAAGTGCCGACGTACTTGCGATGGATGAATCGGCCCGAAAGATGCTAAAACTTGACAATGACGGTGAGTTCGCAATGAGTAGCAACGGGGTTTACCTGTCAGAGCCCTTTGCAAGAAAACTCACTCGAAGCCCTCGTTCATTGATCGGAAAAAGGCTTAAACTGAACGGACTAGGCCTGTACCAAGTAGAAGGCATTATTAAGTTAGATAAGCGCTCATCCATCAGACCAGATATGATCATCGCTTTTTCTCCCACTTATGATTCTGTCATCAAGTCTCAATATGACAACTGGTATGATACGCATGTCGATGTCTTTGTTGATTTAAAAAACAAAACTCCTTTGAATCTAAACCAGATTATCCTTGAAAATGCGCCACAAATTCCCGGCGCGCCTTTTACCCCTGAATCTTTTATACAATTATCGCAGCGGCCTATCTCACAGCTACATTATGATTTGAACTTTTCTGATGCGCTTGGCCTGACATTTTCAAAATCCAGCTTATACCTGATTTATGGCGTTTGTGTTTTCTCCTTTTTATTAGGCTTTGTTGGCTTTGTGAGTTCAATGATTTCCATACAGTTATCGCAAGTTGAACGAATTAGAACAATGTTAAGTATTGGTGGAAGTTATTACCAAATTATTCTTAACGCCTTAATGGAAAGAAGAATAGCGTTACTGGGTGGGGTGGTGCTGTCGATCTCTATTTTTAATGCGGGTTTGTTTTTTTTAACTGAGGCGTTTACCTTCTTATCTGTGCTCAGTACCGAAGTTCAGTGGGTCATGTCTGTCGTGATGCTGATTTGTTTTGTAGTCGTTTATGTCACCGTGATCGCTCTGGTGGTCTCCCAAGCGATTGCATTACAAGAAGGCCAAAGCATCTCAAGGTTTTCTGACCTCAATATGGTGCACATTACCAAATTTATAATGATGATACAGATCGTTATAACGACGATGGTCATATTCATCTCTGTGAGTGTGACCTACGAGCTGCTCTCTGTTAAACAAGTCGATTATGGATACGATATCAAACGCACGCATTATGCTAAATTGAATGGGCGTAATGACAGCAAGGCTCGTTATTTAAGGGATCGCATTAATGCGGAACAAGGTCAGGTTTCCGAAGCCACCAGTTGGTATCCGTTTGATAGATCGGTGAGTTACGCTTCGGTCTCAACCGCGCAACAAACCATGGATGAAAAAATCATACAGGCCAAATATTTTTACGCAGGGCCCGAGATTGTCAACATCCTAGGACTCACGGTCCTGACACAAAACCATGCTGTGCCAGTCTTACGTGAAAAAGACACGTCTAAAAGAGTATTTGTGATCGTCACTGAGGCATTTTCTCACTTATTCGCCAATATTAGCGCTGAGAAATTGATTGAGCATACCTTTTACACCAATCTTGGTGATGGTGTAAAAGAGATTCAAGTTGTTGACGTTGTGAGTAACTTTTATCTGGGCAAAGTCAAGCCATCCTTTGAACCCATTATGATCATCATAGATGAGACAAAAGCCAATTATCTTATCGTGAATGATGATGCTACCAAGGTGGTATTGAACGATACTACCTTTATATCCAGCCTTGATGCCCGAGATGAAGAGTATTCAGATTTGAGTACAATCGTTATTTATCTTTTGTTTGTCATCGTGTTAAATATTGTCCTGCTTTTGCTAAACACCATGACGAATTCACTAGTTGAAGTTGAGAGAAACCGGTTCTCCTTGAGCATCATGAGGCAGCTAGGTGCTGGATTAAAATCGATATGTTGGTATGTGTTTAAGAATAACATACTCATTTACCTCGGTGCTTCTGGCGTTGGTGTGCTGTTGGGATACGCAGCGATCAGTAGAAAAATTCTAGCGCTTGATGGGGTGCAATTTGGCCTAAGTCATTACGTCATGTCACTATTGGTTGTGGCTGCAACGATCGCCTTTATCATTTCTCTAAGCCTCGTTATCAGTAGAAAACAGTTTCTTGCTGACCTGAAGGAATGATTATGGATTCGGCAAGAGAACCAAAACATCACCATAAGACCAAAATAGCACTGGCGATCCTTGTGTTGCTGGTTGTTATTGTGCTCATGGGTGTTAGTCAATATCGAATGATATCAACGGTCTCAAGCTCTGAGTTGGAGCTAGTCACCGTGGAGGGCTTTCGCACCAAGATCACCACCATGGGGACAATTAAACCAAGAAAATCGATTAAATTGTCGTCTGATATTGGCGGGCGGGTAAAGTACTACATTAACAAAAAACAGTCCTATGTTCAGCAAGGTGACATACTCCTTGAGTTGGAGAACTATGACTACACTTTGAATATTACAGAGAAGGTGGCTCAGGTTTCTGAACAGATTAGTAACCTCAGAAATACCCGTCTCAACCTTGCTAGCGAGATGAAATCGACACAATTGTCACTTGAAGATGCCATCTTCAACGTCAAGGTCATTTATCGAGAACTGGAACAAAAAGAGCGGTTGCTAACGAAAGATCTCATTAGTAAATCGGATGCTCAATATTTGCAAGATGACCTCTCTCGTTGGATCGCCAAGCGAAAGGTCTTGTCGACCTATTACCAGTCTCAGAAAAACAATATCCAACATCAACTGACGGAGCTTAATGATACCGTTGATATTCTAAAAAACTTCTTACTAAAGCTTCAGGAAAGTGAAAGAAATTTAGTAGTTCGTGCCCCAATTTCGGGGAATTTGGTTGGTTTTGACATTGAGCTAGGGCAACAGATACTCCCCAAAGAGGAATTTGGGTCATTAGACATCATTGATAACTTCTTAATCGAAGTCGAGCTCAGTGAATTCTACTTGGATCGCGTCAATGAATCGATGCAAGTACTTGCATCGTTCGATAATCGTAATGTCGAACTGAATGTTCTTAAGATTTTCCCAAAGGTAAAACAAGGTCAGTTTCGCATGCACCTTGAAGTGCGCTTACTTGAAAGCGTTGCCCGCAATATCAAAGTCGGACAATCCATCGAAATCGAACTAACCAACGCAACTGAAACGTTGCAAGCCAGTGTCCCTGTGAATGCGACTTTCAAAGAAAACAGTAATGTGTTTGTCTATTTGCTTTCCAAAAATCAATCTAAGGCCGTAAAAACCCCCATCTCTATCAAAAATACCATTGGTAATGTCCTACTGGTAGACAACATGGATCTTCTTGGTAAAACGTTGATTGTTCTAGATTGGGATAAAAATTACGAAGAGGAGATATACATTGAGTAGCATGATTAAGCTTGAGAATGTCTATAAACATTTTTATACCAAAAAGCTAAAAACAACGGCATTAAATAATGTCTCTATGCAGGTCGACAAAGGCGAGTTTGTGGCAATTATGGGGAAATCGGGCTCAGGAAAATCAACCCTGCTCAATGCGATTGGGTTGTTTTCTAATATTGATTCAGGGCAATTTGAGCTCAATGGCACCAATGTCTGTGGGCTCTCTCAAAAACAGAAATTGAACTACAGGCGCGGACTATTGGGCTATGTTTTCCAGTCATTCAACCTCATTCCTGATATGACGGTACTTGAAAACGTCATGTTGCCGCTCAAGTTTCGTGGTATTTCACAGCAAGAGTGTATCGCCCTTGCCGAGAAAGAGCTCGAACTGATGGAGCTATCAAGTCGAAAAGAACATTACCCGAGTCAATTATCAGGGGGGCAGCAGCAGCGTGTTGCGATTGCAAGGGTCATGGCCTGTAAACCAGAAATCATTCTTGCTGATGAGCCGACAGGAAATTTAGATGATAAAACAGGACAAAATATTCTCGATATTTTGCAGCATGCGAACACTGCATGTAACGCCACCATCGTGATGGTCACGCACAGTGAAAAAGCGGCAAGCGTGGCAAATAGGCAACTAAAAATGGTTGAAGGAACGCTAGTAGTTTAGGGGGGAATTATGCTTGGAGATATTTCTGTTAAGGTAGTAGATGAGCCAATCAGTTCGATTGATCAATTAGAAGTGACTGATTTTCAATATAATAGATTGGCTTCACAAATGATTGGTGAAATCAAAGGTAGTGACATTTTAGATGACGAGGAACTTGAGTTATTTAATTTTCAAATAAATAAGAGCTTTGATGCAAAGCCATTGAGAGCAAACAAGTTAGTAGTTGTTCTTAAGGCAACACGTTTATGCAACCTCAGATGTACTTACTGTCATTCTTGGGCTGAAGGACCAAATCAAACAATCAAGTTTGAGAGACTAGTGACAATTGTGAAACGTATATTATCAATACCTAATGTATCGCGGGTTGAGTTTGTCTGGCATGGTGGTGAAGTGACTTTGTTAAGGACTGAGTTCTTCAAAAAGCTTATATGGTTGCAAGAGCAGTTTAAACGTAAAGATCATGTTATTACCAATACTATGCAGTCGAATGCTGTTAATATCTCACGGGAATGGTTCACCTTTTTAAAAGGAATGGGCATGTCTGTCGGTATTAGTTTCGATGGTGTACCTGAGATACATGATAGCCGACGTCTCGATGTAAGAGGACGGCCAACCAGTCATAAAGTAGCAAATGGAATTAAGCAATTGAAACTATATGGAATACCATATGGTGCGCTGATTGTAGTCGACCGAGATTTGTACAATATCGAGCCGGAGAAACTCCTCAGCTACTTAACTTCGATTGAATTGAATGATATTGAATTTCTAAACATTGTGCCTGATAACCGTGCTAAACCAGGAGATGATATTGGTACAGCCTATATTAGTTATCAGGAGTATATTAAATTTTTGAGTGATATATATAAAGTTTGGTATACTTCATATCAACAAAAAATACAAATTCGTATGTTCGATAACTTTATTGAGGTATTATCAGGCAAAGAAAAAAAATTGTCTGCATGCTATTGGTCAGGTAATTGTTCACAAGAGATTGTTACTATAGAACCTAATGGAGATGTTTCTCCATGTGATAAATATGTTGGAGAGGTTGGTAGTATCTACGGTTCGTTAATGGAATCCGATTTGGCTACTTTATTAGAAAAATCTCGTCATAATAAAGATTCAATAAAAGAAGAGGTTGAATCCCATAATCGTATGGGTGAATGTGAGTGGTTTTCTGTTTGTAATGGCGGTTGCCCACATGACCGTGTTATTAATTCCCGTCATGTTGAAGGCTATAATGATAAGTGTTGTGGTACAGGTAAATTGTTAAAAGTCATTAAAGAATCATTAGTAAAATAATTAAATATAATGGTAAAAACTATCCCAGATAATATTGTTTATGCGAAGTTTAAGTCGCTATGCGCCGAAAAATTTTGGCACATGGTTTTGATAATTATATTAAACTTTATGGTTGTTGGTAGTTCGTTCTTTATAGCTTATACGATTGAACGGTTGTTTGATAGAGAAGTGACAATAGATCGGCTCAACTCTTTTGTCGTCATGACTTTGTTGTTATTAGTCACTTTTGTAATTAGCAGCGGACTTAGAAAAAAACTAGTTTTTGATGTAAAGGAAATGCTCAGTACCAAACTTCAGAGCTTCGCTATTCGACAGCTTATGTTCAAGCCACAACAATTGTTCGATGAAGTATCACCCTCTAGTTTGCATGCAAATGTCGACCATGATATTCACGCTATCAATGTTTACCTTCACTTCATTCTTAGTATTTTTTTTCAAGCCTCTGGCACCTTGCTGTGCGGATTAATTTATTTGCTTTCTACCAACTTATATATGACCTTGGTGTCTGTTGTGGTTGTGCCGGTTTTGATTCTGGTTATATTTCGGATAAGTCAGAATGCTACGGCAGCTAACAACCGAAAAAGAAATGCATCGTCGCTGTTTAACTCAGCTATTATTGAAACTTTGTCTGGCATTGAATCTATAAAAATACACAAAATGGAGAACTTACTGGGTAATCAAATCGAATCCAAAGCTAAAACAGTTTATATAGAATCAAAAAAAATGCATTTTTTTGATTCTATTATATCTATAATGATAATATTCGGTGGATGTTCCAGTGTCATTTTAGTCCTTTGGGTTGGAGGGCAGAATGTTATAACAGGCTCAATGTCATCGGGTGAATTAGTCGCATTCGTGATGGTTTTACTGTTTATGTCATATTCTTTTGCCTCTATTAGTGATATTAATTCAGTTACAATTAAAGCAAAGAGTGCTATGAAACATCTTAATTGTCTATTGCAGCCTGACTATAATCAATGCACTATAATTAAAAAAAATAACACCATTAACGGGGATAAGATCGATCTGATTGATCTATCATTTTATTATAATTCCTCAGAGTTCCCAGCATTAAAAAACGTATCGCACACCTTCTATAGAAATCATATTTACTCAATAGTTGGGCGTTCTGGCTCTGGTAAAAGTACACTTATAAAGCTCATATCTGGCCTATACTTCAATTACCATGGTAAAATAATGTTGGGAGAAGTCGAGGGAAAAACTCTTCAAGGAAGTAAACGGGTAACTCTTGTTGAGCAAGACCCCTTCTTTTTTAGCGGTACACTATGGGAAAACATCACATTATTGCCGCGGTATACTCAGGTTGATGAAATCAGACTTAAACGTGCGTCTAAGCTATCAAATTTCGACACAGTAATGCTAAACAATGATCTAACCTTTAACAGTTATATTCATGTGAATGCTGCTAACTTATCGGGTGGCGAAAAGCAACGTCTTGCGATTGCGAGAGCGCTCTATAGTGAACAGGATATACTGATATTTGATGAAGCAACGAATTCATTGGACTTCGCTACTGAGATAGGTTTTCACCAACACCTAAAAGAGATCTCTAAAGATAAAATTGTTCTAGTAGTTACCCATAATCTAAATAATATTTATCTAACGGATCAAGTTGTTGTCGTTGATTCTGGACACATCGTTGCAGCTGATCCCCCTCATAAAATCATTAGTAATAAGTATTTCAAGCGTATAAGTAAAGGCAAACACTGAAGCCATGGATCTGAATAATGCGTTGGCATATACCTAGTCAACTTGAAGGTGCAAGCTTGAGCACCTGAAAATTATCATTAATTCGAGATGTTAATCCGAGTTTCCGCATCCAATTGGCTTTGTTGCGTAATTCAATGGAACTAAATCAAGAACCTACGATCTGATCAGCTCCCACCACTCTCTCTCGTAGCCTTATGCCTAAACCTTGTTACAAAACAACCAACTGGAAGCAATACAACCAATCGCTCATTAACCGTGGTTCTCTGACCTTCTGGATCGATGAAGAAGCAATAAGTGGGTGGGCGCAAAGCAAACAGAATAAGCGCGGGAGGCCACGTCGGTTCAGTGATTTAGCTATTACGACAGCACTCATGGTGAAACGAGTTTTTTCTATGCCACTGAGAGCGCTGCAAGGATTTATCGACTCGATATTTAGGTTAGCCCATGTGCCGTTAAGTTGTCCGCATTACACCTGCATCAGTCGTAGAGCCAAGCAAGTTGAGGTCTCATTTAAGACTAAAGCGAGAGGAGCGATACAACACCTAGCCATTGATGCTACTGGCCTTAAGGTTTATGGCGAAGGTGAATGGAAAGTCAAAAAACACGGGACGGATGGCAAGCGGAGAGTCTGGCGAAAGCTGCATATTGCAGTTGATACAAGCACTCATGAGATCATTGCCGCCGAGCTAAGTTTATCAACGGTTACAGATGGTGAAGTACTCCCGAACCTACTGAAACAAACACGTCGAAGCATCCTTGAGGTGTCTGGTGATGGCGCTTACGACACGAGAGCGTGTCACGCTGCTATTAAGATTAAGGGAGCCATTGCGCTTATTCCCCCAAGAGAAGGGGCAGCCTTCTGGGAGCGTGGTCACCCTCGAAATCTCGCCGTGGGTTGCCAGAAATTATACGGCTCAAATAAGTATTGGAAAGAGCGGTATGGATACCACAAACGTTCATTGTCAGAAACAGCGATGTATCGAGTTAAACAGTTGCTAGGAGGACGATTGAGCTTAAGAAATTACAATGCCCAGGTGGGTGAAACTTACGCGATGATAAAAGCGTTGAACAAGCTTACTGGGTTAGGTATGCC
>NZ_JBFRVM010000098.1:11994-12883 GCF_041475145.1 Vibrio sp. 10N.222.49.A3 | reverse complement strand
GTGGCGAATGAATCTGACGAACGAGGGATGCGGGGGATCTGGAAATTGAAGGAAGAAAGCGAGAGGAAAAGCCAAAGACATCGCACCGTTATGGTGCAAAGCCTTTTATTGAACGTTCATCTTAAAATAAACCGATTGGACTTTTTGGATGTATATTTTTCTGGCGTTCTCGGTGCGTTTTGAAAAACCCGCATTATAAGCGCCGACGCTGTTCCAGTTATAACCATGACTAGAAAAATTAGAACTTAATACCCACGCGCCAAGATGAACATTAAAACAAGGGTTATAGATGCTTGTTTCATTCACATTAAATTCGGATAGTCGATCAAACCAATGGGAATTAATTTGCATCAATCCAAAATCACGACTGATCACTTGACCGGTTTTGTTTTTATTTTCATTATACGCATTCGGTTTTAGGCTGCTCTCTACCGTTGCAATGGATTTTAAAAGCTGTGGATCGACATTATAAAATCTCCCTGCCTCATCAAAGCAAAAAGCCCAACCGAAACACGGCGATAGCAAAGAAAGGTAAAGTAATGGTTTCATCATAAAAAGCCACCTATCAGCCACAAACCCACAAAGTGACACCATGAAAAAGCAATAGAATCAAACATCGAGCAAATAGGCGTACTGTGGTACTGAGAGCGGTATTGGCGACCGCTTGCGGTCGAGCCTTTGGCTCAAATTCTTTTAGCGCGAGCGTTGAAGCGTTCGGACAAAAAAAATGCCTCTAGGATAAGAGGCATTTAAGAAAACATATTTGAATATTAAACGTTGATATGACTGCCAACCCAAAACGCGGCACCGGCTACCGTCGCAATCATAGCGAAGGCTGTTGCAATAATGAGATTTTTAAGGGAACTCACTTCATTACGAACTGTGTCGA
>NZ_JBFRVM010000098.1:8573-11192 GCF_041475145.1 Vibrio sp. 10N.222.49.A3 | reverse complement strand
ATTTTATCTGAAAGCTCATGACGAACCGCTTCGATCTTCTGATCGAGTTCTTTACGCGTATCATTTAACTGCTCTTGAGTGGCAGCATGAGCGGTTAGGTTGATCAGCTCTTCAACGCTTAATGTGACTTTGCTTGATTCAGACATAGTAGAAACCTTATTTAATTGCTTACAGTTTATAGCATTATGATGAGGAAGTCATTCACGCCAGAATAGGCGTAAATGAGAGACATGTTTCACTAATGGCTATATCCAACCACGCTCCACAAACGACACCACATCTTCAAAAGACACCACGAAATGATCGAGAACTCGAATATCAACCAAGGCTAACGCGTCGGTCAGTCGTCGAGTAATACGTCGATCGGCTTGACTGGGTGTGGCATCACCGCTGGGATGGTTATGATAAAAAATGACCGCGCTTGCATTTGTGGCCAGTGACTCTTTGACCACTTCACGCGGGTAAACGGATGCGGTGTCAATGGTGCCGTTAAACATCTCTTTTGTGCGTAAAACTCGATGCTGACTATCAAGAAAGATCACCCCAAACACTTCGCTTTCATTGGAAGCAAGTGAAGCCTGACAAAATGACTTCACCAATTTAGGGGAATTGAGTGGCGTCTGCTCTGACACAAACAACTTAGATTTTAAAATGCTCGCGGCATGGTGCAAGATATCTTTTTCTTCTACAGAGAAAAGGCTGTGATTAGAGTAGTTAGCAAGTACAGACATAATAGATCCCTTTTAATATTTAAAGTCGTGATGGGCGGCGCTCAGTCCGTGTTATTGGCCATACAAGATAGTCAGAAGATCTTTCGCTCTCGCTTGATGCTTAGCGGTCGTTTCAACGTTTCTCTCTTCTTTTTTCGCATAGGCGTAATCTTCTCGCATCTGTTTCACAGTCGTAGCTCTATCACATACGCCAATACTCACCCCTTTTCCTTTATTTCCTTCCTCCAAGATCAAAGAGTCGGTATAACCAAACTCATTAAGTAAAATCTCATGCACTTTAACCGCTCGAACGCTCGAATTAAAGTCCGTTGAATTCACCCAAATAAGTCCCTTTGAAACAGTCGCGGAAACGGTCGAACGCACTGCACGTTCAACGACCTGGCAGGAGATATCATTTTTTGGTGAGCTTTCGTGCCCAGCGGCGAAACGCTGGTCGCTGAACATCGATTTAGAGAGAGTTGGGCTTGAGTTTCGTTGTGCCATGAGGAGTTTCCTTTTTGTTTGAGTATCACTTTTATGGAGCCGCTTGGCTGTCCGGCAAGCGCTCATGGTTCTCAATAACAAGGGCGCGAAGCGTTCATATACCCTTGTTATTGGGGCTCTGAGCGAGCACGGTAAACAGCCTGCGAGCCCCATCAAATGATGCAAGTCGAAAGGGAAATCGGCACATAAGGCAACAAGCCCTTACTCGAACTTAATGGAGGTCAGTGAAATGAGTGAGGAGGTACGACGAACAGCAACGAGGAAGACTGACGAGGCGCAGGCGTTTAGGGTTGTATCGATAGGAGCTTGTAGAGAAGCACCTTCTGGTGCGGCACGCAGTGGCTCACTAGGGTGATGCCAATCTAGGCCATAGATGAAAGCTCCAAGAGAAAGCCTTGCCCGAAGGATCACGCCTAAGGAAAGAGCACCTCATTATTTCTCACCCCACGTAAAAAACTAAGAAGCAATAAGCTAAGAGATAAGAAGCCAAGAATGAGGATTCTTTAAATACATTTACCCGTCAGTAAGTCACTAGAATGGGTATATCGATACTGCCACCTTGCTCACTGTAACCTCCCTTTTGAGAGCCAAAGGTCAGCGTCCCTTTTTCAAAACGAGCATTAATGGTCTCAAGCGCTCGATTAAGCTCTAACTTGTTAGAGTTAGCCCCAAATCAGTCAAGCCAGTTTCTAAGTTAATGTATATACGTCTATAAGTAAGGCAAACACTTGTCGTATTTTCCAGTAGGAATAAAAACAGATATCGTCCTTACCTCACTTTTTTGAGACTTCACCTTAGTCATCACTTCAGCGCAGTGATGTACTATTTCTCCAAATAGCACATCCGTTTCTCTTAATCGGTTCCGATAAATTAGTTCAACTGAATTACGCAACAAAGAAATATCAAAATCCTTCATACGTGGTGCGAGCCATGTAAATCCAAATCAAACGGTGATGAAAACCGTGCGGTGCTTTATTAAATTATTCATATGTGTGCTCTACCCTTTGCCACTTAGAGTAGTTATATCAAGATATTTAGTTATAGTGCGTTAAGGACACAATGCCTTTCTAGCGTAAATCAATTTTAATTAAGCCAAGAAATTATTTACACCTTCGCAATAATTATTGGCTTTGTTGCGTAATTCAGTTTAGAAACAGAGTCTCCCCGTTTCTCATGCTTTTTAGTCAATACGACAAGTTTCAGGCATACCTAACCCAGTAAGCTTGTTCAACGGTTTTATCATCGCGTAAGTTTCACCCACCTGTGAATTGTAATTTCTTAAGCTCAATCGCCCTCCTAACAACTGTTTTACTCGATACATCACTGTTTCTGATAGTGAACGTCTGTGGTATCCATACCGCTCTTTCCAATACTTATTTGAGCCGTATAACTTCTGGCAACCCAC
>NZ_JBFRVM010000098.1:1189-7896 GCF_041475145.1 Vibrio sp. 10N.222.49.A3 | reverse complement strand
AGATTTCGAGGGTGACCACGCTCCCAGAAGGCTGCTCCTTCTCTTGGGGGAATAAGCGCAACGGCTCGCTTAATCTTAATAGCAGCGTGGCACACTCTCGTGTCGTACGCGCCATCGCCAGACTCTACGCTTGCCATCCGTCTCGTGTTTTTTGACTTTTCATGAGTGCTGTCGTGATAGCTAAATCACTGAATCGACGTGGCCTACCGCGCTTATTCTGTTTGCTTTGCGCCCAACCGCTTATTGCCTCTTCATCAATCCAAAAAGTCAGAGAGCCACGGTGAATGAGCGATTGGTTGTATTGCTTCCTGTTGGTTGTTTTGTAACGAGGTTTAGACATAGAGCTACGAGAGAGAGTGGACGTAGCTGATCATATCGTAGGTTCTTGATTTAGTTCCATTGAATTACGCAACAACAAACCCACCTAGCTTTATTATTTATATTTAATAGATATAAATAATAAATATATATCTTTTCAACCCTAGAACCATTGTTACATTATAACAATTAGTGTTCTATTTGAGGTCGAGGGAATGAAAGGACACCTTTTAAAAGTAAAAGCACTTTTTTTGGCAACTTTGGCTTTGGGTGACATGGCCTCTGCTTCTACAGCTCTTCAGTTCAAAGACGTGCTCGGTAGAAACATCTCTTTAGAAAAGCCGGCAGAAAAAATTTTCCTAGGTTTTTATTTTGAGGATTACCTAGCGATCGCTGGACCAGATGCTTACAAAAAAGTGGCTATTTTCCCAAGACACTCTTGGAAAGATTACCGTCAATCTCAATGGACCACCTATAAAAAAATCATTCCTGAGTTAGAAACGATTATTGATTCAGGTTCTCTTTATACAGGTACTTTTGATTTCGAAAAACTCTTGTTAACTAAACCTGATGTTGCACTTCTTGCGGCGTGGCAATATCAATCCCTTGGTGAAAAAGTTGAAATACTTGAAAAGAATGGTATCAGAGTTGTCGTTGTAGACTTCAATGCTCAAACGCTTGAAAAACACGTCATTAGCACACGTGTTATAGGCAGAGTAATGGGGACAGAAGGACGCGCTTCATCGATTGCAACGGAATACGAAAACACAGTAAACATGGTTAAACAACGTGTTACGAGGCATCTGGAAAACCACGCGGCACGCCGTGTGTATGTGGAAGCAGGTACAGGTGGACCAAATGAATACGGTAAATCTTACTCGACGACAATGTGGGGCAACCTTTTGACAATGGCGGGGGCCGATAACCTTGCCCATGGGATGTTTGAAGGTTCTGCCCACCTAACGCCTGAATATATCTTGAGTCAAGATCCAGAAGTGATCTTTATATCCGGTGCTCACTGGGTTAAACATAACGACAGCGCCCTGCTTGGTTTCAACAGCACAATGGAAGAAGCGCAAACTAGATACCGCCCCTACCTAAATCGTGCTGGCTGGAATCAACTGACGGCAGTTAAAAATGGTGACGTCTACGGTATATACCACTCAGGAACACGTACTATTTACGACCACGTTTTCTTGTTGTATCTAGCAAAGTCTATTTACCCAGAAGCATTTAAAGATATTGAACCTAAGAAATTGCACCAAGAATTTTTTAGGAACTACATGCCGCAAGCGCTCAAAGGCACTTTCATGATTCAGGTGGGCGTAACTCATGAATGAAAGCATGAAAGCATCGTCTGACCTGAATCATTCCAGCGGCGCTATTTATCAAAGAATGCAGAAGCAAAGAATTAAGATTTTGCTAGGCGCTTTTCTGGCAACGAGTTTTTCCGCTTTATTCGATCTTGGTACTGGCTCATCGTGGCTAGGCATTGAACAAGTTGTTGAAGCCCTCCTAGGTGGTCCCTCTGGTGACAGCTTATCAACACTTATTGTCTGGCAACTTCGGTTACCCATCACTCTCACCTGTCTTATGGTTGGCGCCTCACTCGGCCTCGCTGGCGGTCTAATGCAAACCCTCTTAGCCAACCCACTTGCCAGTCCGTATACCCTTGGTATCTCTGCTGCTGCTGGATTTGGTGCAGCCATAGCTTTTTTAACCGGTTTTTCAGTATTTGGTTTGCATTGGTTAGGCGTGCCGTTTGCCGCTTTCTTGACATCTGGATTAGCGAGTATGGCGATCTACATAATTGGTCGCAGCCGACATATGGACGCAAAAATCCTGATTTTGGCAGGTATTGTCGTTCTCTTCTTTTTCCAGGCTTTACAGTCATTAATTCAATATTTGGCATCACCAGAAGTGCTGCAGCAAATTGTTTTTTGGTTATTTGGCAGTCTACTGAAGGCGAGTTGGTTGTCCTTCTTTGTTTCAGGAGCCGTTTTTCTGTTCGGTTTGGTCTTTGCGTTATCTAAGGTATGGGCACTCACCGCCCTCACTTTAGGCGAAGAGCGTGCACTCGCCTTGGGAATAAAGACCAGCAAGTTAAGACTACAGATGTTTTTACTGTGTTCCTTATTAACTGCAGGAGCAGTGTCGTTTGTCGGAACCATTGGTTTCATTGGTTTGGTTGCTCCTCACCTAGCAAGAATGCTAATAGGCGAAGATCAGCGTTTCTACTTACCTTTGGCGGCATTAATGGGAGCGTTGCTTTTATGTACCTCGTCTCTTGTTGCTAAGTTGATTGTCCCAGGCACTATCATACCAATTGGTATCGTCACCTCCTTAGTCGGTGTGCCAATCCTTCTTTATTTTCTGATAAGCAGGAGGTTTATCTAATGACGTCGCTTTCAATAGAAAATCTTGCCGTTCCAATTGGAAGAAAACTCGTTTTAAAGAAGGTAGATGCCCACTTTTTGGGTGGCAAATTTACCGCCATTTTAGGGCCCAATGGCGCAGGAAAAACGACATTGCTCAAAGCTATCATGGGCATCATTCCTTCTGATGGGAAGATTAATTCAAGTGGGGAGGACGGGCTGAGATTACCGCTACAATCCTTCTCGTACCTATGTCAACTCAACAAATCTCCCTGTCAATTAACGGTTATTGAGTTTGTCTTACTGGGCTTGGTTCATCAACTGAGCTGGAACATCACATTTGAACAAGAACAAAAAGCAGACGCCATCCTTGGTTATCTAGGTTTGAGAAATCTCGCCCTTAGACAGTTTTCTCAACTAAGCGGTGGTCAGCAACAGCTGGTTTCACTGGCGCAATCTCTTGTTGCTGAGCCCAAGGTATTGCTCTTAGATGAACCAACAAGCGCCTTAGATCTCAAGCATCAAGTCCAAATTTTAGACCTTGTTCGTCAATATACCCGAGCCAAAAATATCATCACAATTGCGGTCCTACACGACCTCTCTCTCGCTGCTCGATACTGCGACCATCTTCTCTTAATGAATGATGGTGAAGTTCAATATTGCGGTAAACCAGAAGACGTGCTCGATTCTGAAAGGCTGGGGAAAATCTATCAGATTCATGTGGACGTAGGTTGTTGCGTTCATGGACATACCCACGTCACCCCAGTTCGAGCCCTTAAAACAGATTAGGCATTCTTATGGCAATGAATAAAAGGCAATATCACTTATTAGTTTCTCTATCCACGTTTGAATCTCAAATTCAAACCCTGACTCATTACAGCCTTGAAAATTGTGAATGTTTTGTCCTTTTGCAAGAAAAAATTGATGAGTTTTGCGCTTGGATTTTGCAAGAAAATTTTAAAACCATTAGCGATGATTTTGATATGACCCCTGAGTACGATCGTTTAATCAAGCAGCTTCGTGAAACTGCTGTAAAAGCTCTGTGTTTATTGGAAAAACATCAGTCTCAGTGTGCCAGAGAGCATCAAATCGACATCAGCGAATATTTATACCAACTTTCTGAAAACACAAAAATTGAACTAAAAAAAGCAGGAATTGAAAGCAACTCTCGAGTCCTGTTTATTGGCTCAGGGTCCTATCCGGTTTCTGCTTTCACTATATCTCAGAGCACAGGCGCTCTCGTGCACGGTATAGATCTTGATGAGCAGGCAGTGAAAATGGCCAACCAACTCAACTTGTCAACCACTTTTAGCTGCAAAGATCTAATCACTGAGTTTGTCTCTTTCCGGCCAACTCATGTTGTAGTAGCCTCTTTAGTGGAACATAAATGGGAACAACTCAGACAGCTTAGACCTCATCTTAACCACTCTCACCGAGTATTAGTTCGATTCGGTAATGGTTTAAAGTCCGCCTTCAATTACCCTTTCAACCCAAACCTAATGGATGGGTGGGAAACACAACAGATCCATAACGATGCAGCGATATATGACACCGTCTTGATGGAGCGCGCAAAATGACTCTTTCATTAGGAAAAGTGTTAATCGTTGGCACAGGGCCAGCCGCATTTCAGACAGCAAAAATCATCAGAAACCAGTGCGAGCAACTTGGGTTAGTAAACCGCTCATCAGAGCGCTGGCAGCCGATGTTCGAAAGCTTACACAACGAACGTATTGCGCATATTTTCGCTGCCAAATCCTCTTTGAAGCGAATGGCTGGGCAGGTGATATTTGATGCGGTTTTTGAAGATTTACGCGATGTAAGCGGACAATGGGATACGTTGGTTCTGGGCACCCCATCTCATGCTTATTCAGCGGTTCTATTGGCTTTACCTAAATCGTGTTTGAGTTCCACAAAAATAGTAGTCCTCATTTCATCCTTATTTGGTGGGCACCGGATTGTAAAAGGCTTGTTTTCAGAACTGAATTTAACCCCCAACGTACTGATATTTTCCAATTACTTTGCGGCCACTAAATTTATAACGGAACAAGCTGGCGTTCGTGTCCTTACCAAAGCGGTTAAAAAACGTATTTATGCTTACTCAAGTAAAGAAAAATGCCCTGTCCTAGAGCTACTGACTCAAACTTTAGCGGATATCGGTGTTGAAGTTGTCGAGTTGGAAAATGGGTTTAGCGTAGAAGGACGAAACATTACCTCTTTCGTTCATCCCGCATTTTTTATGACCCCTTTCTCGCTCAATCATATCTTAAGTGAGACGAGAGAAGTTAAGTACATGTACAAACTTTTCCCTGAGGGACCGATCACAACCGAAACCATCCACATTTTGGTTGAGCTATGGCGCGATATATCAAGATTGATACTTCACTTTAACGGAACACCATTTAACTTGTTACAATTTCTCAATGATGACAACTACCCTGTGCATCCAGAAACCATTCGTCGTCGTCAAATTGAGCAGTTTATGTCGCTCACTCCAATAGCGCAGGAATATTTGGTTTACGTACGATACAGCGCGATTCTGATCGATCCTTTTTCTAAGCCGAATGAAAATGGGTGCTACTTCAACTTCTCTGCCGTGCCCTATGCCAAAGGTAAGGTGGAAAAAGGCAAGTTGTCTTTACCTCGAATACCTAAAGAAGATATACAGAATCTTTACTGGCTTCAAGTCTTAGGCAGAGCGCATGGGATTGCATTACCGAGCGTTAACCGTGTGCTAGGTATATTCGAATCTTGGTTAAGTAGCTCTCAACTCCCTCACCATTTGATTGAAGAGTCCCGCACTCAAGCGCACCAATACCTTGGTTGGGTGCGTCTATCATACGACCTTTAAAGAAACCCATCATGAACAACGGTGTAGCGTTAACTATATTTTCTGCGTTCATTTTTAGTGTCATGAACGCACTTATTAAAGCGGCCAGTTTGACGATTCCAAGCTCTGAAATTGTCTTCTTCCGAAGCGCAATAGGAACCGTTCTGATTTTAGGTTTAATGTGGAAAGCGAGTATCAGGTTTTCTACCACGGGCATACCAATGCTTTTGCTTCGTGGCCTGTTTGGGGCGTTTTATCTGCTCGCTTTTGTGTACGCGATTACCCACATGCCGCTAGCGGACGCCGTGATTTTGGCTTACCTGTCCCCGTTCTTCGTTATATTACTTTCCAACCTAATTTTGGGAGAAAAAGCCCCTAAAAAAGTAGCATTCCTTTTTCCGCTCACTTTGGTTGGAGTTACCTTAATTGTAAATCCATTTAGCTTCGACACATTTAATTTGTATGCCCTCTCAGGGGTGGCGAGTGCTTTTTTTGCGGCGGCTGCCTCTATCACTATTCGCCACCTGAGTAAGAGGCACCATATTTACGAGATTGTGTTTTATTTTCTTTTCACTTCGATGTTGGTATCCGGTTACTTGATGAGGGATGAGTTTGTGGTTCCACAGGGAATTGCGTGGATTTATCTAATTGCCATTGGTCTTGTTTCGCTCATTGGGCAAATTTTCCTAACAAAGGCATTCAGTCATGAAAACGCCGCTGTAGTTGCAGTCACCCGCTATATCGGCTTGGTCTTCAATATACTTTGGGGGGTTATTTTTTGGTATGAAATCCCTAGTTGGATGAGCACATGTGGCGTTCTTATAATAATAACAACATCTATTTCCCTCTCGCTAAAGAAAAAAAATATTATTCAATGATCTGAGTACCACCTAGAAAACAAACTAATCAAAGAGAGTAGGGAAGGCTTTGTTGCGTAATTAAATTTAGAGATAGATGCACCCCGTTTCGCATACTTTTTAGTCAATACGACAAGTTTCAGGCATACCTAACCCAGTAAGCTTGTTCAACGCTTTTATCATCGCGTAAGTTTCACCCACCTGGGCATTGTAATTTCTTAAGCTCAGTTTCCCTCCTAGCAACTGTTTAACTCGATACATCGCTGTTTCTGAGAGTGAACGTTTGTGGTATCCATACCGCTCTTTCCAATACTTATTTGAGCCGTATAA
>NZ_JBFRVM010000098.1:0-451 GCF_041475145.1 Vibrio sp. 10N.222.49.A3 | reverse complement strand
ATAACTTCTGGCAACCCACTGCGAGATTTCGAGGATGACCACGCTCCAAGAAGGCAGCCCCTTCTCTTGGGGGAATAAGCGCAACGGCTCGCTTAATCTTAATAGCAGCGTGACATGCTCTCGTGTCGTAAGCGCCATCACCAGACACCTCAAGGATACTTCGGCGTGTTTGTTTCAGTAAGTTCGAGAGTACTTCCCCATCTCTAACCGTCGATAAACTTAGCTCGGCTGCAATAATTACATGAGTGCTTGTATCGACGGCAATATGAAGCTTTCGCCAGACTCTACGCTTGCCATCTGTCCCGTGTTTTTTGACTTTCCATTCACCTTCGCCATAAACCTTTAGGCCAGTCGCATCAATGGCTAGGTGCTGTATCGCTCCTTTCGTTTTTGTCTTAAATGAGACCTCAACTTGCTTTGCTCTACGACTGATGCAGGTGTAATGCGGACA
>NZ_JBFRVM010000097.1:0-789 GCF_041475145.1 Vibrio sp. 10N.222.49.A3 | reverse complement strand
CCCAAATTTAGACACAAGAACAGCTCCCTATTAGGAGCTGTTCTGCGTTACGGAGTCACGCAATTGAACATAGGAATAATGAACACCAATAATTTTTTTTAGTGAGTTTTTTAAAATGTATGTCTTTTTACGGCATAACCTTGTTTTTCTTAGATTCATCACTACATCAAATATGAACAATGTTGCTGTTAAACTAGTTTAAAGGTTTTGTATGGCTATCTATGTAGCGCCTGGTAATAAAGTCGGGCGAGATGGGGCTCTTTTCAAGAGTGTAAAATTAATACAACAAATCATACGGTTGTAGTAAAATATGGTCGGTATTGTACTATCCGTGATCATGAAATAGCGCCTCCAACAAGTACTGCAGCGCGACATTGGTTGCAGATTTATAGAACACCAGATAATACGGAGTAATGTCCGTAACATTATCGTAGAAAGGTCGCTTAGCGGCCTTTCTGCATTTGTAAGTATTAGGTAGCCTCCTTGCGGCTTTGTTGCGTAATTAAATTTAGAGATAGAGCTACCCCGTTTCGCGTATTTCTTAGTCAATACGACAAGTTTCAGGCACACCTAACCCAGTAAGCTTGTTCAACGCTTTTATCATCGCGTAAGTTTCACCCACCTGGGCATTGTAATTTCTTAAGCTCAATCGTCCTCCTAGCAACTGTTTAACTCAATACATCGCTGTTTCTGACAATGAACGTTTGTGGTATCCATACCGCTCTTTCCAATACTTATTTGAGCCGTATAATTTCTGGCAACCCACGGCGAGATTTCGAGGGTGACCAC
>NZ_JBFRVM010000096.1:0-5274 GCF_041475145.1 Vibrio sp. 10N.222.49.A3 | reverse complement strand
TTATTTCAGGTATAAGGCCTGTACGAGATAGTATGAACGGGTTAAATGCCTCTATTCTAGACTAGGTATTCACTGGCCGCTGCTTGGGCGTAAACGTTCCTTTTCTCATGAGTACCAATCAAAATGGCAGCGATCGCATCGGTACGCTGCTGTTTGTTCTAATGAATCATTAGAGTAGTAGCTCTAGCTCATTTCTGCCCCAAAACGTTCTAGAACCCATCTAGATCGTAATAGAACTAGCTAATGTGTAAAGCAAACACATTACTTTGAAAAAACTCCCGTCCGCACCCAAGTATACACATCTCCAAAAGTCATTACTTAGGGAGAGTTGTGATATTCTTATATATGAGCTAAGTTGTTGGTTACAAGTAACTTAAAAAAATCTGGGCTTAGTTTTTTCATGGATATCAAGGATGGTAATATGACTCCAAAGTCAATAATTTTATTTGGACTACTTTTTAGCTCTTTGAGCGTACAATCTGCCACTTATACGGTAACAACAAGTAGTGATCAAGGCATAGGCTCACTTCGAGATTTCATCGAAAAGGCCAATGCTAATCCTGGTTTAGATACTATCGAAATACCGGCTTCATATAATGCACAAGCACCTATCTCGCCTAATTTGGGTGAAGTCCCTTCAGGTCAAACCGACAACCGAATGACAATTACTGATGATATTATCATTCGAGGATTAGGCGATGATTATGTCCACATTAATGACCATCAACGCTGGGTTTCTGATACTGGCTCATTTAATACTGGTTATCCGAATGATCCTAACAATCTGATTCTAAGATCATCTGGTCTTTTATTTGACATTAATCCTCGAAATACCGCAGGGCGCACCATCGATGCCACCATTGAAAATGTGTGGGCAGAACACATGTCAGGTTTTATCTTTTCCGATAACGCTAATGTAACACTCAATAACGTTATCCTATATAGGATAGTGCCTAGGCAAGGAGAGGCATCCATCATGTCTACTCAAGATGGCTTGGTTACAATAAAAGATTCATTTATATTCGAAAATCTTGGTCCAAGATCAGCACCTACCCTTATTTTTAATAGTGATGTTTTTATTGAAAATACGGCTTTTGAATCTAATGGACCATTGGTTGAAAGCACAGCCAGTCATGTTATTCAAGTTAGTCAAGATAGTTCAGGCAGCAGCACAACGGCAGTCATCAAAGATAGTATATTTAAAGGCTTATTTAATTCTACTTTTAGATTTAATGAAGCTGATGCACAAATTATAAATACTTTATTTGATGGAAGGGATGCTAATAGAGGTTGGCCAATCTATGTCAATAAAGGAAAATTGACGCTAACCAATAGTACGCTGTATTACCCGACTATTACTAAAAATGTAGACCCTGCTACTTACAAAGCGACCCATATAGAGTTAATCAATAGTGCTCAGCTTATAGCCAATAACAATCTACTCGTTATAATCGATGGTGCAAATAATGTTGGCTCTGCAATTTATCCAACTGATTGGGACGATACAACTATTTACCCATTATCAGAGAACAACAATAACTTTATTTCGACACCTGGTGTCGATGACACCCCTAATACTGGCCTGTCACTTGCAGGGTGCGTTACAACTAATTGTTTCGTTCCAAACACGCTTTCAATAGCGCTTGTTGATAAAGGCGACGACGCTAAAGCGCTATATGCCGATGGAAGCTCAATCACATCAGATTACCTCAAGCAAACCCGCCCACAGGGGTTGAGTATCGACATTGGCGCATTCGAAAAACATGAATCTCTTTATGCTCACCCAGATAGCTATGAGGTTGATCAAGATACTAAGTTGATTGTATCTAGCCAAGATGGAGTGCTTAAAAATGATACCAATGAAAATTCAGCAGCCGCTACATTAGACCAAGATGCTTTGTATGGAAGTGTCACATTGAATGCAGACGGCAGTTTTGAGTATCAACCTGATGCTGATTATTATGGCAATGATGAATTTTATTATTCAATCAATACGAGCCAAGCAAAAGTATCAATAACAATTCTCTCCACAGGTTGGACTCTTATCCCTAACAATGCTGCGCCAGTTGCTAATAATGATAGCTACTCACTTTACGCAGACAGTATTGATACCATTGTTGCACCAGGTGTGTTGCTTAACGATACAGATGATGCAAATACACAAGCTCCTTTTTATGCAGATTTAACTGCGCGAATCTATAAACAACCAATGCATGGGTCGGTAACACTTAAGGAGACTGGTGAATT
This sequence comes from Vibrio sp. 10N.222.49.A3, assembly GCF_041475145.1. Classification (NCBI taxonomy): domain Bacteria; kingdom Pseudomonadati; phylum Pseudomonadota; class Gammaproteobacteria; order Vibrionales; family Vibrionaceae; genus Vibrio; species Vibrio sp. 10N.222.49.A3. Next base: position 3,027 of record NZ_JBFRVM010000096.1, on the reverse strand, counting down.
CATTTACACGCCTGACGCTGGTTTTATAGGCGATGATAGCTTTGAATATGATGTTACAGATATTGGAACAAGACATAGTTACCCTGCTACCGTTAATCTTCATATTCAAGCCGGTGTTCCTTATGGGGGGAAGGTTATCGCGGGAACCAGCAGTGGTGGTTCTATAGGGTTCTTAAGCACGCTGCTATTGACGATACTCGCACTGTTTAGACATCAAAAGTCACTTGCCGTTAAAGTGGTCGTCCCACTATTGTTAAGTGTTTCTCCTTTCGCTCATTCTGCAGAAGAGAATAACGGAATATATGTAACAGCTAATCCTGGGATTTCATGGTTAGAGCCAGATACTGACCACAACGCGTGGAGTCAGGAAAGTAACAGTCAGTTTTCTTTCGGAAGTAGCTTAGGGTACCAATTTGATAATAACGCGAGTATCCAGTTTACTTATCGTTGGCTAAATAGTGTCGATTTGAAAGCAGAACATACGCAATATAATGATATGACGGTCGATTACCAACATTACAGCTTTAACTTTGTTTATCGAGTTACGCAGCTTTGGGGCGATAAATTCGCCCCGTACTTCAGTTTGGGCTTAGGTTATCTTGATGCAAGTTCGAACCACGCGGAAGATTTCGAGGTGGAGGATAATGTTCACCCCAACATAGGCGTCGGCGTGAATGTATTGGACTTTGGTCAAATTAAGTCAGATCTACAATGGCATCATTTAGCAGGTGATGTTGATACCCTCGAACTCGTGTTTTCTTATTACTTCAAGTAATTCAACTAAGAACAGTGCTTTTAGCTGTTCTTAGCCAGAGCTATCAGTTAGCACCTCTTCATACATAATTTAAGGGTATTACGGTTGCTCCCTGCGATGATTTGGAATTGTTCATCAATTGGGAGCACCCAGTATCTGACCTTTCCAATCAATACAATGCAATGAGTTAAGGGACTTTTACACTTGCATTTATTCATGACTCGCTAACTTAGCAAAGGCATTAACAAGCTTCTGTCCAGAGACGTGTTATGCCGCCATGCTTTGGGACAAGAGCGCCTTAGTGCGACTACTCTAAAACACTTCTGTCCAAAAGCTTCTCTGGTTGAATTTTTACCCGTGGCACTTTTAACGCGAAAGTGCCACGCTAACATTTAAAGTAGCGATGCTAGATCTGAAGATATGGTTAAGTGGTCATTCTGTACAGCTTGGTGTAAATAAGGCTTCCATGTAGCGATATCCTCCAAAGCATCCACTTCTAAATGTATGTCTCCCTCCCGCTTTGGTCCAAAAATCACGTATACTGGGACAATATTTCCTTGTTGAACACTATCCCAAACTAAGCCATCTACATTGGGGTAGGTATTATGAATGTGCTTAGCTAGCGTTCTTGCTATATCCAAGCATTTCAGCTGAGATTTGTTAAACAAATCATCAAAACTAATATCCCAAAATGCTTCGGCCCCGCCTTTCAGATATGCAGCTCTACAATCAGCAAAGGTTAGCTCCTTTCTAAAAGAGATTGTAGCCACAGCGAGATTTTGAAACTCTTTGGATGATAACGTTACTACTGAATCTGTAGCAAGTGGTCGTAGTACCGTTTCAAAATAGGCCGTTTCTCTAGTTGGTGCTATATACAGAGCAGGGACTGCTTTGTCGTTAGAGCGGAATGGCGAAAAGCGACCAGCGGTGACCGTACCATCAGAGTAGATAGCCCTAATATCACTAGTGAACTTAACTTGTAGAAATGGATTCGGATCTATGGCTGTGTAAGCACGCTCACCATTGTCGTCATATACCTTATTTAATGCACGGTAAAAATGACGACCAGGTTCGATTTTCAGCAGTGGTGGCGCCTTACTCATAGTCTTGCTCTTCTGAAGCAAAGGTTAAGTCACGCAATGTGCTTTGAGACTTAAACAAACCTGCTAGGTATAGCAAATCTTCTTCAAGCTCGGGTCGGCTTATAGCTTGAGCAGGTGTGCACTCCAGATCATCATTGTGAGTTGTTAACCATTTATACACTCCCCAATCATTTAACCCATCAAATATGTGACACAACCTTTCGACTGGCTTGTACACACCAAGACGTTCAGTGTCGAACTGAAACGCTGGGATCTGGATATTACGAGAATTTCCAAAATAAAAGCCGAGTAGCTTCATTTCTTTTTTGAGTTTAGCAACCAATCTTGAAGGATTTGCAGCACTTACTTCTCCAAACAGTACTGATGCTTGCTTTGCTGTAATTAGCGGGAAGTTTTTTGCTCTAGCTTCAATCTCGTTCAAGTCTTTTGCTATTAAATATTGTGTATCATCTGCACTTGTATGTGGCTTAATGGCTTCCTTGAAGTCATCAAAACTTTTCTGAGCATCCTGTTGTAGTAGGCGATACATGTGCTTAACAGAACCATGAGCTATATGATGTTCCATCACACGCATGGCACCACTAACTAATTCTGCTTCCTCAAACCCAAGCTTTACACTTCGGTTAATCACATGAGCTGGAGCCGCAAAGACACGACCGTTTTTAGCTGTCAAATGCTTCCCATTTAATACGACAGTTATGCCCTTATCGAGTAAAGGCTTTGCTTCTCTCAAGCTATTAACGGTCACTGGCTCTTGAATACTGTCATGATCATCATTTTCGTATTCTTGTTCCTCTAACGCCGTTAACTGACATTGTAGAATGTACTGCTCTGCTTCCCTAGAAATTCGCATGGATACTGCCTCGTTAGGTATTATTGTACACCTTAGATCCATAGTAACAACTATGCAAATTATTATTGCCTTTTAGAGATGAGCTACCCCATCAATACTGGCCCCTAAGTTAAACAAATTGCCATACCTGTAGTTATTCATGAATCGCTAATGTAAGGTTTTTATAAACTCATTTATGTCCAAAGGTTAGTTTCAGTTATATCTGTTGTGTTGTGATATCTGTTGTGTTCGTTAATGCATGCGGCAATCGTTTACGCCTCGTTATTCATTCGTAACTTGCCATCTTTCTTGTTGTGCCTGTGAAGTTGTCTGATACT
>NZ_JBFRVM010000095.1:0-6422 GCF_041475145.1 Vibrio sp. 10N.222.49.A3 | reverse complement strand
AAGCCCTGCTAGAAATAGCGGGGCTTTTTTACATCTCAAGAAAAGTGTTTTGCTTCTAGGTTGTATGATACCAACCCGGGAAATTAACTGATCAGGTTTATCCAATCTCTTCTGCTCATTTTGGTGACGCGATCTTTGCACTCAAGACATCCATTCCAAGCACGACAAACCTTGGAAACAATGTCGTTATAATCAGTGAAACTTTGATTCGCTAGATAATGTTGTCGCAACCAACTCCAAACTTGCTCTATAGGGTCGAGCTCTGGTGAGTAGGGAGGAAGCCTAATAGTAGTGACGTTATTAAATTCTCTCGTAATATCATCGGTATGCCTGCCAGCTCCATCCATAATAAGGATTGCATGACGTCCTTTTTCACTGGCCTTAGATATCTGCTCTAAGTGGTTTGTCTTTATGCCCTTGTGACCCAAGGAGCTACTATGGCTTCACCAATTCTTGTTTTTGGGCATGCCGAACCAAACAAATAGCCGTATTCAAATTGCTGTTGTTTTGCCACACGAGGCCCGGTTCCACGAATCCCCAAAGACGTGTAGTTGTGTTCTGTTGACCAAACCTAGCTTCCTCTTGAAACCAGGCATCAACACTCTACAGCCCAATATTGTCGGGATCGTTTCTATTTTGATTTTTTCGGTGTTTGGATCGAGAGGTTCTCCAAGATAAGGCCATGTGCTCGAGGAGATAATAGATAGAGTTCGGGTGGTAGTACTTATCAACGATTTTCACGATTTAGTCATTTATATCGTAGATACAAAAACGCCTAGCGTTTGCTAGGCGTTGATAAATAGTATTTCTAATACATCGACTAAAGTATTTGTTTAAGCACTCTATCGGCTTTCACACGAGTGATCTTACGAATCAACTTCTGAACTTCCATCGGGTAGCTCTCTACCTTATCTAACTGCTTATAAGTACAGATAAGCTGAGTGTGTTGAAGGATATTATCCACTTCAGCCTGAAACTTGTCTGTTAGGTGATGGTAGTTATCTTGGATAAAGATGCCGTTCTCTAGATCCAACTTCCATGCGCGAGGGTTTAGGTTATTACCTGTTAGTAGCATGTAGCGCTTATCTACCCAAATACCCTTTAGGTGGAAGCTGTTGGAATCGTGTTGCCAAAGTCGAATTGATAGATTACGGCTAGCAATATGAGCCTCATTCGCTTTAGCAAAACGACGCAGGTTCAATTCGTAAAGGTATGGAAGACCACCAATCGTTTTAAACTCTTCTTCTGGCGAGATAAAGAAATCATTCGCTGTCTTATCGCCAACAACAATGCTGACCTTTACGCCACGCTTAAGCGCTTTCTTCACTTCTTTAGCTAGGCTAGGTGGGAAGTTGAAGTAAGGTGTGCAGATAAAGATTTCATCTTTAGCTTGAGCTACGAGTTGATTGATTCCCTGATTCAGACGGTTACGTCTTTTACCGATACCAACTAATGGTGTTACAGCAACTTGGTCTGCTGAAACCTCTTGACCATCGAATTGATACTGAGACCTTGCTAATGATGCACGAAACTGACGAATCGTTGGTTTCAGTTCTTTGGTCGAAGGCTTGTTCTTATCAGCCAGGTCATAAACAGCGCTGTCCGCAACCATCTGTTCGTGTACGTAGGTAAACATTGAATCAGCAAGCGCTGCGTTGTTTAAAACATGGTAACGATCAAAGCGATAGCGGTCATGGTAATTCAGGTAGATATTGTTAAGGCTTGCACCGCTGTATATCACGCTGTCATCGACGATAAAGCCCTTTAAATGCAATACGCCAAAGACTTCTTTGCCGCGAACTGGAATGCCATAGACGGGTACAGAGTGCTGATATTTTTCTGCAAACTCTTTATACATTGCAGCATTGCCTTCAGAAGACTCTGCACCAATCAATCCGCGCTGTGCTCGGTGCCAATCGACACAAACGCTCACGTCTAATTCTGGATTCTTTTGTTTTGCTTCATATAAGGCAGTTAGGATTTCACGGCCAGCCTCATCATCTTCAAGATACAAAGCGACTAAACTAATACGAGTCGTTGCGCGAGATATCTCATCAAGTAGACGAGTTCGAAACTCTTGCGCTGATAGTAGTACTTCAAACTTGTCAGGATTCTGCGCTATGGTTGGCAACTGTATGAATGGATTCCTACTGGCAATCATATTGACTGTTTTACCTTAAAAATATGCAAAATTGCGAACCTTTAATTTTACCAAAGGGATAGCATCAAATACTAGATAATCGAGGCATTCTCTAACAATTTTGCTGATAATGCATAGGAATGAGATCTTTTCCGCTATTCGAGTAGCGCTCGTATAAAACTCTTAAACCATTTGGCAGATCTTTAGGCTCTACTTGTACGAATTTGTGTCGCGCGTAAAAATTGGTGAGATGAGCGTACGCAAAGCAGTAATCGTCTTCCGTAAGTGTATGTTGCGCACAATAGTCCATAAGCTGGGAGCCTAATTGCTTACCGCGATGTTGTTTTGATATCGCCATTCCAGTAAGTAAGCGATTATTCTCTATTGTACGAAAGCGCACGACACCGCAAAGCTCGTTATCCAGTAATAACGAATAGATCAGTTCACTTTTATTGGCTTTTCCCGTTGGGTAATGTTCTTTATAGAAACGTTTAACTAAGGGAACCTTTACTGGGTCTAATTGGGTAATGATGACATTGTTCATTCAGTCACTGCGCCATTGGTTTATCTGCTGTAGAATGACTGCAGTGTAAGTTAATTGAATATCGCCATGCAATTCCATCTCAATGCTAGTTTAAAAAATGTTCATACTTTTTCGATAGATCAGACGTGTGATACGTTGGTTGAAGTCACCACTATCGAAGAATTAATTTCCGTTTACAGAGACCCTAAATGGTCAGCTTTACCTAAGTTAATACTGGGTAAAGGCAGTAATATGCTTTTTACTGAGCACTTCGCTGGTCTGGTCATAGTGAATAAATTATCCGGGATTGAGTTGACCGAGACGGACAGTCATCACCTACTGCATGTTAGTGGGGGGGAAGATTGGCCAAACTTAGTTGAATGGAGTGTGGATAAAGGGCTCGGTGGTCTAGAAAACCTAGCAATGATACCTGGCTGTTCAGGTTCGGCTCCGATTCAAAATATTGGTGCGTATGGTGTTGAGCTACAAGACGTATGCGAGTATGTCGATATCCTGTGTCTGGATACTTATACAGTTAAGCGATTGAGCAAAGAAGAGTGTCTCTTTGGTTACCGAGATTCTATTTTCAAGCACGCTCTCTACGATAAAGCGATTGTTGTTGCGATTGGTTTAACGTTGCCGAAAGAGTGGGAGCCATGCAATCACTATGGCCCGTTAAAAAGCCTAGCAGCCGATACGCTCTCTCCTCGTACTATATTTGATGAAGTATGCATTATCCGTTCAAGTAAGTTGCCAGACCCTAGAGTCCAAGGTAATGCGGGCAGCTTCTTCAAAAACCCTGTGATCACCAAAGATCATTTTGATCGCCTGTTCGCTCTATACCCAAACATTGTAGGCTATGAGAGCAATGACATGATCAAAGTCGCTGCAGGCTGGTTGATTGATCAATGCCAGTTCAAAGGCGTGACAGAAGGCGGCGCTCAAGTTCACCCAAACCAAGCATTAGTTATCATCAATTATGATAAGGCTTCTGCTGTGGATATCCTTAAGCTTGCAGAGCGAGTACGTCAGTCTGTCTTGAATAAATTCGATATTCGACTGGAACATGAAGTACGTTTTATGGGACGAGACTGCGAGACAAACCTAGACAAGGCTTTGGAGTCATTGGCATGAGAGAACACAGTACCAAGCTTGCACTATTGAGATGTCTTGCTGACGGTGAGTTTCATTCAGGTGAAGATCTAGGTGAAATGATTGGTGTATCACGAGCGGCTATCAGTAAGCACATTAAAGGCATTCAAGGGTGGGGTTTAGATATCTACCGAGTACAAGGCAAGGGCTATAAGTTAGCTAGCCGTTTAGATATGCTTAACGAAGACAAATTGTCTGTTGTTAGTCGAGATGCTTCTCTTGAACTGATTCCAATCATAGGTTCTACAAACCAACACCTATTAGAGCGTACTAACACCCTCGAATCGGGTTCTGTCTGTATTGCTGAATATCAAGCTGCGGGACGTGGACGTCGTGGACGAGAGTGGGTATCGCCATTCGGTGCAAACCTCTATCTTTCAATGTATTGGAGACTCGACGCAGGGATGGCTGCCGCGATGGGCTTGAGCCTAGTGGTTGGTGTAGCTGTTGTTGAAGCTTTGGAAGAGATGGGCGTAGAAGGTATAAAGCTCAAATGGCCGAACGACCTTTACCACAATGACAAGAAGCTTGCTGGTATCTTGGTAGAGCTGTCAGGACAGTCTGGTGGCGCTGCTCATATTGTGATTGGTTTAGGGCTAAACTTATCCATGGATCCAACAACATCAGGTATTGGCCAACCGTGGACTTCTCTTAAAGAAGTGTGTGATGGGAAGGTGCCCGATCGTAATCAGTTAGCACAGGCTCTGATCAATGCCTGGGATAAGTCTCTTGTTGATTATGAGTTGAAAGGGATGTCCAATTTTGTAGAGCGTTGGAATCGCTTTGATAATTTCTTAGGTCGCAATGTTAGGTTGATCATTGGACCTAGAGAAATTGAAGGTGTTGTTCAAGGCATCGATGAACAAGGTGCTGTATTACTCAAAACTGAGAATGGTATCGAGAGCTATATCGGCGGAGAGATATCGCTAAGAAAAGGCGATTAAGGTGTTACTATTTTCTTAATAACACTTCTTCAACCATATGATCTGCGCCTTTACGTAGAATCAAGTGAGCCCTTTCTCGTGTAGGAAGGATATTTTGTTCTAGGTTCAACCCATTAATTGAACTCCAGATACCTTCCGCTTTATCCAGTGCCGCTTGGTTCGATAATTTTGTGTAATGACTAAAGTAAGAGCCAGGTCTGGTAAACGCGCCGTCGCGGAATTTCATAAAGCGATTGACGTACCACTCTTTGATTTGTTGGCTATCAGCGTCAACATAGAGTGAGAAATCAAGGAAGTCTGAAATAAACACGCGATGTGGATCGTGAGGATCGTTCATGCCTGTTTGCAAGACATTAAGTCCTTCAATAATAAGCACATCTGGTAGGTCGACACACTTAACGTCATCAGTAATGTTGTACGTAAGATGTGAGTACACGGGAGCCGTGACATTTCTCTTGCATGCTTTTACATCCGAAACAAAGTTCACTAAACGCTTAATATCGTAAGACTCCGGAAAGCCCTTTTTACTCATCAATCCTTTTTCTTCTAACACCTCATTTGGGTATAAGAAGCCATCGGTTGTGACTAGCTCAACTTTTGGGTGGTTCTCCCAGCGAGAAAGTAGGGCTTTAAGCAGTCGTGCAGTTGTACTTTTGCCCACAGCGACACTTCCAGCAATACCGATGATAAAAGGTGGTGCTTTCTCGTTTTTATCCAGGAATTGATGGAGTACTGAGTTTCTATTCTGTCTGGCTGCCACATAGAGATTTAATAGGCGAGAGAGCGGCAGGTAGATCTCAACGGCTTCCTCCATTGTGAGCTTTTCATTGATGCCTTGAAGCTCTTTTAAGTCGCTCTCAGAAAGTGTCATCGGAACTAAATTCCTTAGCTCAGACCAACGTTCGCGGTCAAATGACATAAATGGGCTCATATAAACTCTATAGTGGATAACAAAACAAGTGCATGGAAAATACATCAAGCGATAGATAAATAAAATATCTTCCTGTACTAGATGTGGGTTAAAGGCAGAAACCTTGAGCTAAATAGCCGTATCTAGGAATTTCATAGGAGAATTTTTCACTTTTTTTCAATTTACTATTGCAAGGTGGAAAATCATTCAATAAAATGCGCCCCACTTGTGCCGACTTAGCTCAGTAGGTAGAGCAACTGACTTGTAATCAGTAGGTCACCAGTTCGATTCCGGTAGTCGGCACCACTTTCTCCCTTTCTTTAAGGTAAGCGAGAGAAAGCTCAAAATTTGGAGAGGTTCCCGAGTGGCCAAAGGGAGCAGACTGTAAATCTGTTGGCACTGCCTTCGATGGTTCGAATCCGTCCCTCTCCACCATATTCTAAAGGTTAAATAGCTCAAACAGAGTTACGTGTTGCGTGCATCGTATAATGGCTATTACCTCAGCCTTCCAAGCTGATGATGCGGGTTCGATTCCCGCTGCACGCTCCAACTCATTTTGTGTGCTGATATAGCTCAGTCGGTAGAGCGCACCCTTGGTAAGGGTGAGGTCCCCAGTTCGACTCTGGGTATTAGCACCAGTCTAAAGCTTCTTCTCCTTTAATAAAGAAAACCATTTTTTTTGGTTGCGTGGTCTTATTTTAAGCCACCTAATCCGTACCTAGAGGGACACCCCATGTCTAAAGAAAAATTTGA
>NZ_JBFRVM010000094.1:0-4374 GCF_041475145.1 Vibrio sp. 10N.222.49.A3 | reverse complement strand
CCTCCTCCCCTTGGTCATTGGTATGACGGGTGGCGATATGGCCACGATGCGTTAACGCTTCGGTATCGGGAGAGAGGGCTTGCAGGTTCAAAGGCTCTAACGGGTTGTAGCCTTTTTCCTTTGGCCGGTCTTGGCGTTTATCAAAGTTTAAGATATCACTCACATCGGTCAGCAACATCTCAGGCGTGACGGGCAGTAAATCAAAACCAAGCTGCGCCAGTCCTGTCTCTAGAGTCATTCGCGCATCAAGCAGCTCTTGTGGGTCTTTTTCCGTGGTGGAGACAAAAAAGAACGCGTCGTAATCGCGCAAATCAAAGCGATTGTTTTTTTGTCGGTGTAAAAAACCGTGCTGCGCGGCGTAGTGGGCGTAAATGGCGTCATCGTTAGCCAGCTTCTGGCAGATACCGCCTCGCTGACTGAGTAGAGCTTGGTTTCCTTCGAGATAGTGCGCCACTCGGTTGTGACCAAACAGCTGCACTTGATAGTCCCATTTATCCCCTGCAGGCAAATCCCCCATGAGGTGGCTTAACGACTGAATTAAATCGTCGTTAGCGCCCCCAAGGACACTGATTTTAAAGCCAAAACCGCGAGAGTGGGGATTGTCGAACACCCGCTCAATGGGATCGTAGTCTCGATACGGCAGTTCATGGTGAAGGTGGTTCTGGGCTTGCTTGGCCTCTTGAAATAAGGCGGATAAGCCACTGCGTGAGGTGGAAAACATGGGGGACCCCTTTTTCTATTTTTTACCAAAACAAAGACAATGGCCAACTGACACTTTGCATTGCTTCATCACTGAGTTGAAGGCGGTGAGCAAGCTCAGGATGCCCTTTTTTTTGTAAGCATTCGTATAGGCTGAGTTTGAGTGGAGAAAGGCGCGTCTCTGGCGCGATCTCTTTTTCGATTTTAATGTTAGGGTGCACGGCACAATCTTGGACCGCTTGATGGAGCGCCCCCTTATCTAGAGAGGGCTGAGACTCGATGTAGCGCGCCACAACGTGATCTCTGGCGTCATCGTGCGAGGTGATAAACTGCGCCACTTGTGCCAGGGCGCTGCTCAGTAATGTGCCCCATAATATCGCGCCCGTGATAACAATGATTTTTAAGGTTCGTTTCATTATTTTTTCCTAATCAATCTTTCCAAATCGCGCGCGCAGGGCGCCCAGACCAACGGCTATCGTCTAAGACAAAGTAAACATCCATCGTATCGATGTAGTGATTGTCTTTGTCGATGAAAGGGAAGACGGTGAGTTTTTTAACGTCTTCTTGGCTTCGCTCTGGCTCCCCCTCTCGATTGCGCCTTGGCAGTAAGGTAAAGGCGGAAGGTGGGGCGAGACGCGCTTGAGAAGAGACCGTGGCGTTACCACTGCCTCCGGTATAACCGTATACGTTGTCTCGAACTTCGTTCATGGTGACGCAACCTGAAACGCCGCCGACCTGATCGCAACTGTATTCGCTCTCAAAGCCCGCGCTACAACCGGTCAGACCTAAGAGTATCGATAGTGAAAACAAAGCGTGCCTATTCATGGTGATTCCTCACGCCCAAAGCCCACGCGGCTTAACCCTTGTTGGGTGATTTTTTGCGCTAATGGGTTGATGGGGGCGGTTTGAGTGGTTGGTGGAAAAGAGGAGGCGTTGGTGATGACATCCAAGAGCTGATTGCTGTTGGAGACTTGCTCACGCTGCTCATTCATGCGCGTTTCGTATTCATCGGCCAGCAATGGATCTAATGGAAAGCCTTCCAAAAAGACAATATTGACGATGGCACCAGGATTGACTTCCACTATCGGATGATAGAGTTCGGCCAGTTTGATGTAGTAGTCCGCCAATTTGCTGCCAACGCTCTCCGTGGCGCCGCCAAGCAGATTCAAGCCAATTTTATCGCTGTTGATGCTTTGACTTGGGCCGAGCGCCGTCGGTGTCGTGGTTTGTGCCAGCGCTTTACCTGCATCCCCTACGCCTTGCAAGATCCCCGCAATGCCGGCCATTTGAACGATCTTACCGTTTTTCAAAATGGTGGTACCGCGAATACCATTGCGACCAAAGTTAAACACGGTCGCATTGACGGGGATATCGAGAATATCGCCATTGGGTTGTATGCAGCTCATTCTACTGGTGCGAGCGACGCCGCGGCTGGATGAGATCTCACCGTAGACGGCGCCGGTGATCGTGCAATCCTTCAATTTAGAGGCCTGACCGTTGGGTAAGACCCCCTGATTGACTGTCTGAAAGACAATCGGTGAGGTATCCCCTTGTCCAGAGACGCCCCCATTAGCATCAGCGCCGCCGGTAATTACGGCGGTCACAAAGGTGCCGGTTGGCACGTAGTTATCGGTCGTGCGACGGGATTGTTTCTCCTCGACACTGGCTTGCCAGTGAAATTCAAAGCTATCAAAGGCATCACCACTAAAGGCCACATCATCTTGCTCTTGGTACTGGAACTCATTCACCTTGGCGTTATCCATGTTGCTATTAATGGCCGGTCTTGGGGGCAGTTTGTATTGGCCAAAGGTGTCTCCCTGGTTGGTCTCGATGCCGTGTTGAGTCGAAGGATCGCCTGCCTTGAGGGTTGAGGCTAATTGCGTCTCAAGCTGCGCCTTGAGCGCGTCAACTTCATCGAGCTTTTGTTGCATCTGCTGCTCAAGCTCTGTCAGTTGCGATTTTGTATCGCGCTCATTGGCCTTTTTAATGTTCTCTAACTCAGAGGTTAAGCTTTGTCCAAAGCGACTTAATGTGCCTTCAAACCGCGCTAAGCTTTGTTCTATTTGGTTGATTTTGTCTTGTTGAAACGTCAGGGCGGACTGGTTGTCTTTGTCGGTAAAATCATCGGTGACGACAGCGCCAAATCCGACATCTTGAATGCCCTTGCTTGGCGCTTGGGGAGACAGTGTTAACCGCCAAACAACAAAAGCCAGGGCGGTCAATATCAGCAATACCGTGAGCGTAATGGTGCGATTGCGCTTTCTTGTCACGGCATTGATCGTGCCGCCGTCTTCAAAGTCCCCGTCGGTGTCTTTGAAGACGCGTTTCTTAAAACGGCCCAAGGCGTCTTTTTGTTTATCGAGCATGGGTGGCGCCTCCTCCAGTAATGAGATAGAGCGTGGTAGTTTGCCCAGGTTTTAATTGATAGGCATCGAGCGCGGCTGAGCGTGCGGAATAGCTGTAGAACTGCGCGGTGGTCAGCGCCATGTCACTGCGGCTTTGATTTTTGAGCTGATAAACCACCCCAGAATAATGACGGCCCACGAAGACCGTTTGAGGGATGATGGCCAGTGACGCTTCATCTTTGGGTAAGGTTTTGGGGTCAACGTCGTGACGTTTAAAACCAGCAATGGGAGCGCCATCATGGACAAAACGTATCATGGCTTTGGTGAGCGCTGTCATGGCGGCGGGATAATCCGCCGCCTGCTCAATCGGGCTTTGCTGCTCTTTGTAATTTTGCGACCAAACAAACTCCGTGACCAAAGATGGTGTAGCTTTGGGGGTAATAAACAGCGCAAACAATCGCCCTTTCTCTGTCGTCAGGTGCGCGGTAAACGGTAAGGGAAGGTTAATTTTTAAGGTGATGGAGCCGGAAGCGTCTTTTTGGTTGCCCGTTGAGGTGCAAAACCCTTTCGGGCAGACGATCGAAATAATACGGTCATTGTTGACCAGTAAACGGTTCACGTTAATGGAAGAGAGTGACAAGGGGATCGTGTCGCCTTCGTCAAACTCATAGCTCACCATGGCGGCATTTTCAGCCAGGGCAAAAGAGGGGATGAAAAAGACCACCCAAAGCGCGATGGATAAAAAATAAGGGTGCCATTGCTGCGATGGGGTGAATGATTGCTCATAAAGATTCATCGGTGTTGACCTCGACTTCTTCAATGGAGAGTAAACCTATGACGCCTTGGTCATAGCTAAAGTTGACTTGATACCACTTCATCTCCGGATCTAGTGCGCGTTGGCCTACGTGCTTTTGGAGTTTCCCGTAGAGTTGTACTTGGAGAGTGTCGAGAGAAATTCGGACCAACTCGACAGAAAATTGGCTGCTGATGTTATCTTTTTTAACCACCGTGGCTTCTCGAAGCAGCTTAGGTTGAACGTTGTACCAGCTTGTCTCGTCTAAATATTCAAGTAACTGACCAAACTGACGTCCAACGCTTGCCGGCGTGATGTTGAGTTTCAGGTAGAGAAGATAATCCGCCATTTGCTCAAGATAAGGTTCATCGACCGCGCCATCCGAAACCGTAAAGGCTTGAGAGAGGGTGGGCGGGACTAGGGTTCGGCTTTGATGGGTAAGGGCTTGATAACTGGTGTAACCCAACACCAGGTTAGTGATAAGCATAACAAGAAAGCCTGCACTCAAAAAAAGATTGAGGAGGCTTTTGACGGCCA
>NZ_JBFRVM010000093.1:0-67670 GCF_041475145.1 Vibrio sp. 10N.222.49.A3 | reverse complement strand
CTCACCAGATAGACCACCAGAGAATGAGATAGCGCCATCAACTTTGTTGTTGCCAGCGAAGACTTGCATTTTTCCGTCTTCATCTACTGAAGCTTTTACTAGGTCTTGTTGACCATTAATGTAAGTTGCTAGCTCTTCGATATCATCACCTGCTTTTGCAGAAATGTTGATTTCTTGAAGGTCACCAAAACTATCTTTCAGAGACATTTTTAGGTCATTTGCGCCCGCTTTTACATTCCAATCTTTACCTTTAGCTTCTAAAGATTGGTAGCTGCTTCCGCCCATCTGGTCGTTATCAGATCGCATGTCTTTCAGTTGAAGCATGACTGCCTCACCATTGTCTGCACCAATTTGGAATGACTTAGTACCGTGAGTACCGTTAAGCAGCTTGTTACCACCAAAAGAGGTTGTTTCAGCGATACGGTTCAATTCATCATTTAGCGCCGTTACTTCTTCTTGGATTGCTACACGGTCAGATTTGGTATTTGACCCGTTTGTTGATTGCAGAGATAAGTCACGCATACGTTGTAGAATGTTCGATGTTTCATTCATCGCACCTTCTGCTGTTTGAGCGATAGAGATACCATCGTTCGCGTTACGTACAGCAACATCAAGACCGCGACTCTGAACGTTCAAACGGTTCGAGATTTGTAGGCCAGCAGCGTCATCTTTTGCGCTGTTGATTTTAGAACCTGAAGATAGGCGTTCCATTGATGTTTGTTGAGCGCTGTTTGCACTGTTTAGGTAACGTTGTGCTGTCATTGCTGAAACGTTGGTATTTACATTCACTGCCATGGTGATTTCTCCAATTGATTTTCCGGTATAGCGGTTTCCGACGTCTCGGAAAACCAAGTAGTTATCTCTAAGTTACTTTTAATAACGGCTCAAAATTCAGAAGCTTTAGAAAAACTTTCAAAAAACCACAAATTAAATATTAAAATCAAATTTATCAGACACTTAAAATTTCACATTTTTTATAACAGTGGCAGCCTTCAATTGAGAATGCATTTAAAAGTGTTCAAAAAACACACTAATCACTATTTGAGTTATCCTATATAGAGAAATGAATAGTCGCCAAAGAGCTCAGATTGGTATGCTTCTTATACAAAGAGTTGAGTTGTTTGTCGTGAAACAGATAAGTGAGATCGAGGTTTTGCGGATTTGAAAGGTAAACTAGACGATCTAAAAGAAAATAAAAGTGTAGAAATAGAAAGGAAAAAGCCCCTTTTCCTGTTAAGGAAACGGGGCTAGTTGGCGTGTCAGAGCCTGTGCGGAGATCATCGAGAAATGAACACATTTCCGACGCGCCGTTGCATTCTTACCGTAAAAATGGATAGCAGGTGAGAGATGAGAGAGCTAAACACCCGATAGTAAGTATGCTTGCCAGTTTCCCTTGCTACGCAGTTCACGTCTGAACACGAGTAGCAAGTTCAACCAATAACTATTGCAATAGTGATATTGCAGAGTTAGGCAACTGTTTTGCTTGAGCAAGTATTGATGTACCTGCCTGTTGCAGAATTTGAGCTTTGGTCATTTGCGTTGTCTCTTTCGCAAAGTCTGTATCTTTGATTCGGCTGTTTGAAGCGTCTACGTTCTCTTGAACATTTGCCAAGTTATTAATACTGTGGCTTAAACGGTTCTGCTTCGCACCCAAATCAGCACGCTGTGAATCGACATACTGCATCGCAGAATCAATTACACCGATTGCGTTTTGTGAACCAGCAACGGTATTCAAGTCGATATCCTGAACCAATGAAGTTCGACCTTCACTTTTGAGGCCTAGCTCAGAGGCTAAACTGCCCGAGATCGACATCGCGCCTTCTAAATCAGGTTCCGCAACAAATATTTGCATGCGACCTTCATCCGTCACAGACGCATTCACTAGATCAGATTGGCCGTTAATGTAAGTTGCTAGTTCTTCGATATCTTCACCCACTTTGGCGCTTATATCGAGAACAATGGCTTCACCCGCTTTAGTTTTAAATTCAAACTTAAGGTCTTTTGCTGTTGGTGGAACTTCCCAACTATTGTCTTTAGCGTGTTCAGAGTCGAACGTCGTTCCTCCCATGCGGAAGTCATCAGCACGAATACTGGTTAACGCCATGATCATAGCTTCACCAGAGTTTGAACCAATCTGGAATGAAGCTTCACCGAATGAACCATTCAATAGACGACGGCCACCGAAAGCAGTGGTCTCTGCGATACGGTTAAGCTCATCTTGAAGTGCCATTGTCTCTTCGTTTAGCGCTTGACGCTCTGCCGGAGAGTTGGTGCCGTTTGATGATTGAATCGCCAAGTCACGCATGCGTTGTAATACGTTCGTTGATTCATTCATCGCACCTTCTGCTGTCTGAGCAATCGAAATACCATCATTAGCATTACGCATTGCTACATCCAGACCACGTGATTGCGCGGTTAAGCGGTTCGAGATTTGCAGGCCTGCCGCATCATCTTTTGCGCTATTGATTTTATGACCTGATGACAAACGCTCCATAGAAGTCGCTAAGTCATTAGACGATTTATTCAAGTATCGCTGTGCTGTCATAGCAGATACGTTAGTGCTTACATTAATAGCCATATTGCTCTCCTTATGAGTTCGCAAAGTCACTGCGAAGCGGCCAGCTTTACTCTCATATGGATAAGCACTGACCGTGTATTACGCGATAAACCCTAGATAAGGTTTAAGATCTGTATTAATCATTTATGAAAATTATAAAAGCATGTTGTGTGCCAACTTTTATTTTAATTCCAATAAACTTAAAATAAACATAAAAAAACAAACAGTTAAACCACAACCCCCCATAGGGGCTAATTATATCAAGTCGAGAAAATAAGATATTGATATCTCTCGTTGCCGTTTTTTGCCGCTATTTTTCAAACATGCCACACTGAACAAAAAAGTGGCAATCCATAGAATTATTCGCACATATGGCATAGCACATACGGCAGAGAATTAACCCCAGATTAACGGCTGTTCATAGCTAAATATAATTAAACAAGGTCAGGTCTTTCGTCTTGCCAAACGCTTGTTGTGAAGCTTCTAGCGCTCGAGAGTTTTCATTGAATTCAATGATGGCTTTCGAATAGTCCAAGTCTTCAAAATTGCTTTTTGCTTTCGCTAAAGACAACTTAAAATCTTCATGTTGCTGCTCTTGAATATCCAATGTACTCAAACGAGCACCGACATCCGTTCTCGCCTTAGTCAAATGAATAAACGCGGCATGAAATTCTTCGGTCATTTGGTGCAACTTTGCCGTTGCCGATGCATCTGATACAGGATTTTCTGCCTGTTCGGCGGTCTCTTTGAACGTATCAAAGATAGAGAATGTCTCTCTCGGCTCTAAAGTGATCGAGTCACCTTTCGTGATCTGTCCTTTGAATTGGATATTCAAACCTTCATAAACAACTCCCTTCGAAGGGTCAAAATCTTCTGCAGCAACCACTGCACCGTCTTTTTCAAGCTGATAAGCGAACTTGCCCGTCTGCATATCAACAAAAGTGACTTTATAAGTTGCACTATCGTCAGCTGTATTAGTTGCACGCCCTAGCAATAACTCAGAGGCTGGTTCAAGGTCATACTGAGGTTCGTAATCACCGAACGGGTTATCTATTTCCATAAACAACTTACTGCCCGGATCGTTCATTGCCATTTCAAAGCTCGTTGCTACTCGCATCTTTCTTTGATAGTCATCACCTTGATAAGAAACATTCCCTTCATTATCTTGAAAAAATGGCTGGCTCTTGGGCTTGGTTCCTGAAAATGTGTAGTTACCTGACTCATCTTGAGTATTCGCTAAATGTAGAAGATTATTCGATAACTCTTGAATTTCACGTTTCTTCGCTAAGCGGTCTTCCGGAGAAAGTGCACCGTTAATCATTTCCATCACGGTTCGTTTTGCTTCATCCGCGAACCCTTCCGAGTTGGCGACCATGACTTCATGATGTTCAAGGCGGTTTCTAATTAGAGTGATCGCATCGACATACTGTTTAAGTTGCTCAGATTGCTGGCCGATGTTTTGTAAATAATGCGTCGCCAAAGGATCATCACTCGCCGACTGTAATTTCTTACCGGAAGCCAGTTGTGCTTGATTATGATGCACCTTGTTTTCTTGGCGGCGAAAGTCATTTTGTACTGACTGATAATTATGAAAGCTAGAAATACGAGTCAACATTTATATCTCCTACCTCAAAGCCAAAATAGTATTAAACGTATCATTGGCGGCTTGCATGATGCGTGAAGAAGCCATGTACGCTTGCTGAAATTTCATCATATTTGCTGCTTCTTCATCTAGGTTCACCCCAGAGACTGAAGCAATACGTTCTTGAGCTGACTCTTTTTCTAGCCTAGCAATATCACTCAAGCGATTTGCCGTTGAAGATTTCAAGCCCGTATTGGTATTCAAGTTGTGGTAAAGATCTAAAATAGTAGACTCACCATCATCCAAGACTTTGCCTGTTTGGAGATCTTGCAATTTACGCAAGTTGCCATTGTCACCTTCTGATGGGACAAGGTTTGCCGTAAATTTATCGTTTGCCACCGCGCCCGGTGTAAGTTCAAACGTTGTGCCATTAATTGTCACAGGGCCTTGTGGTGGATACGGTTGAGGCTGCATAAGTATGTTGCCCTTAGGATCGGTAACTGCAAACTGTTCGCCCTTTGGTGACACGATCACTTCAAATTCTCGTAATTGACCTGCCGCCAAAATTTTGAAACCTGCAGTGCCTTTGGCAAAGGTAGTTGATGCCTCATAGCTTTGCGCCGCAATATCTTTAGGGTCTTTGGTTTCCATCTGAATCTGCGCGGCAAAGTTGCGAGTTGGGCGTAGTAAAAGCTTCTCACCCAGTTCAGGCGGATTTCGAATTTCCACTCGCATGCCATCTAAATAAAAGGCATTGCCGGTTGAATTAGTGCTAACTTTTACCGTTTCACCATCTGGCTTAATCACCACATAATCGCTGCCATCGTATTTCAGACCATACTCGCCGCCTTTCAGAGCAGAAATATCATCAATATAAACCGCGACATCCGCTTTAGACTGTCCATGAGCAGTAACACGAGACTTAGCCACTAACTCAGAGTTCACATTGGTAAACAGGTTTTTACCTACATTGCCATTGAGATCCAAACCTTGCGATTGCAGTGCATTGACCTCGTATGAAAACGCGGTCGCCAAACGACCAAGCTCATCCATAACTGCAGGAATATGTTCATCACGCATGTCTAACATCGCGCCGATTTGTCCATCAATATCGCGGTTAGTAATCGCCTTTAATGACTTTCCTTCAACGATAGCAAGACGACGCTGATGTGCATCTGGTACGCCATCGATCATTTTCAGTTGGCTCGCTTCTGTACCAGAAACTAAGGTATGACCATTACCGATATGGACATTAAACCCTTCATTATTAGCTCGTGGTGTCACCGTCACTTTAGTGTAACCAGAAAGCTCATTAACTAGCTGTTCGTGTTGATCTTGTAGATCATTATGAGGTCCGGGAGTTCGTACCATTAGTCGCTGAAGATCACGGATCTCGTATGCAATTTGGTTAACTCGCTCGATACCCATGTCTAATTTCTTATTCGCAGAATCAGACTGTTGACGAACGGTTTCATGAAATTCATTTAACGTTTTACTTAATAACCCAGCTTTTTCTATGACGACTTTTCGTGTACCCACATCATTTGGGGTATCAGCGAGCGTCTTAACAGAATCAAACCACTCATTGAGGTTCTCTGGGATTTTCTTCGAAACAACCGATGACAACATGCTTGACAGCATATCCAGGTTAGCTTCGGTATCCGCTTTGTTAGCGGCATTGGTTGTTGATAAGTTAAGTTCCTTGACGGCAAATTGGTCCCACGAGCGGCGAACATTTTCCACATGCACACCCATACCGTAGGTTTGACCACCGTACTGGCGTGGGTCATTCACACCTTGAACCACAGACTGGCGGCTATAGCCTTCTGTGTTGGCGTTAGAAATGTTATGACCTGTGGTGTTTAGCTGTCTCTGAGCAGTAAGAACACTTTGTGCTCCTACATTCAGAAGATCCGACGCCATAATGCCCCCAAAAAACTTAACAAAATCAGCATGAACTGATTAACTACTACAGCTTATTATTAAGATATTTAGCAATATATGTGCCAACAGAAATGACGGAGAGTTAAAATACTATAATTTATTGAAGTGTAAGGAGAAAACTATGGATGGCGCGTAAGATTGAAGGAGCGGATAAGAAAAGAGCCTGCCGGTGGCAAGCTCTCGAGTGCATTCAATAACGCTATTTCATCTCATCAATCTTAGCTTTAACTCGTAAAACCTTGTCGGCATAGTTAGGGTCGGTTGCGTAACCCGCCTGGTGAATGCCTTTGATGAAATTCTCAGAGTTACCTTGATGCTGCAATGCCGTTTCGTATCTTGGGTTTTCGTTCAAGAACTTCACGTAATCATTAAAGCTATCTTCGAAATTAGAGTAAGAACGGAAAGAAGCAGACTCTTTAACGGCTGTTTTACCATGGAACTCTAGAGTTTGAGTAGCAACCTTATCGCCCTTCCAACTTCTATCAGCTTTGATGTTGAATAGGTTGTTGCTGTTGCCCAAAGAGTTCTTAATCATCTTAGAACCCCAACCTGTTTCAAGTGCCGCTTGTGCCAATAGCAGTGATGAATCAACACCGAGTGCGCTCGCCGCTTTTTCAGCGTAAGGCTTCATTGAGGCAACAAACGATTCTGGAGAGTCGAAGGAAACGGGTTGTTTTGCTGCTGACACGTCTGTTACTGACATAGCTTGCGCAGATTGAACTTCAGGTGCTCTATCTTCTGAACGCCCCGAGTATTGCGGTCTTTGCAGTGAAGTATCAAAGCCTTCATTGCGAACCTTATCTTCAGTTGCATCATTTGCTTGACCAGCACTTAACTGAGCTACGATCATGTCCGCAAGACCGAGCGAACCTGACGCACTGAGTTCACTCGCCATTTGGTCATCTTGCATCTGACGATAAAACTGTTCATTCTGGCTGTTCAACATATCTGACTTAAAGCTCGAGTTCGCATCACGCATCGACTTAAACAACATCGAGGTAAAAATAGATTCAAACTGTTTTGCTGCAGCGGTTAGCGCTTCTTTTTCACTGCCTTCTTCACCGCTTACCGCTTGTTGACGAAGACGGTCTAGGCTACCAATATCGTGAATAAAGCCGATGTCATTGTTATTTTTAATCATGCTTTATCCCTTAAATAATGATCAACTGACCTTCAATTGCACCCGCTTGTTTCAGTGCTTGAAGGATTGCCATTAAATCAGAAGGTGCGGCGCCGACTTCATTGACAGCGCGTACCAAATCATCGAGCGTTAAACCGGGTTCGAACTTGAACATTTTACCATCGGCTTCGGTTACTTCGATGTCCGAATCAGGAACGACTACCGTTTGACCACCAGAGAATGCGTTAGGTTGACTCACGTTTAGATTTTCTTTGATTGCGACTGTCATGCCGCCGTGTGTTACTGCTGCTGCTTTTAAGCGCACATGCTTACCAACAACAATAGTACCGGTACGAGAGTTAACAATGATTTTTGCAGAGCCCTCTGCAGGGTCAAATTCGATGTTTTCGATGGCAGACAAAAAAGCCACACGTTGGCTGATTTCACGTGGCGCACGAACTTTTACAGAAGTCGCATCGACCGCAGACGCCATTTGAGGGCCTAGGAAATTATTAACCGCATCAGCTAAACGCTGAGCCGTAGTAAAATCAGATTGGATTAAGTTGAAAGTGATGTAGTCACCACGACCAAATGGGGTTGGGATTTCTTGCTCTACCGTCGCACCGCTAGAGATGATACCGACGTTTGGGTTGTTACCAACGAGCTTAGAACCATCGTTGCCTTGAGCACTAAAACCACTCACAACCAAATTACCTTGTGCCACAGCGTACACTTGACCGTCTAGACCTTTAAGAAAAGTCTGCAGCAAAGTACCACCACGAAGGCTTTTTGCTGAACCAATAGACGACACCGTTACGTCTACTTCCTGACCTTGCTTAGAGAATGCCGGAAGTTCAGCGGTAACGATTACCGCCGCAACGTTTTTGGTTTTTGGCTTGGTGCCAGGCGGCAATTGAATGCCAAAATTTTGCAGCATTGCGTTAAACGTTTGATCGGTAAAGGGAGTTGTCTCACCGGTGCCCGGCAAACCTGTGACCAAACCATAACCGACAAGTTGGTTACTACGAACACCCGCTACTTTTGCCACGTCTTTTATACGCGCGGCATGAGCACTGGTGGCAAGAAATAGCATGCCGAAGAGTACGAGTGTCAGTTTTTTCATTGAGTAACCTGTCTGTATTACTTTAATTTATAATGAGTTAGCTTGAAATTAGATAATTCTTAAAGTGCCAGTATGTCGACACAGTCTCAAGCTCTACAAAGATACATTAAAGAATCGTGCCAAGAACCCAGGTTCTTGCATATCTTTCTGCACACCCGTACCTGAGTACTGAATTCGTGCATTCGAAACACGGTTCGAAGCAATGGTATTCTCAAAGTCGATATCGTCAGGGCGGATGGTGCCACTTAAGCGAATGTACTCATCACCCGTATTCAACGTCATCCACTTTTCACCGCGAACCACTAGGTTGCCATTAGCTAATACTTCAATAACTTCAACGGTAATGTAACCGCTAATGCTGTTACTTTGGTTAGCTGATGCATCTCCAGCAAAGGTGTTGGTGTTACTCAGATCGTAAGAAAAGTTGTATTTACCAAGTTCTAGATTTTCACCACCTACAGCTAACGGTTCCATCGATGCATCGTTCGATTTAGACATATCTGCATTAGCTTTTTTAGTCGCTCGCGTATTCTCATCTAACGCAACTGTAATAATGTCACCAATTCCGCGAGGTTTTGAGTCGTCATACATGCTACCAATGTGGTTAGCATTGAACAGTGAGCCTGTTGCTGCCGCATAATGCTCTTGTTTTTTCTTCGGGTTAATTGGCGCCCATGCAGGATCACCAGCAATAGGGTCAGTTCTATCTCGAAGTGTGTCGATAATACCAGAGCTTTCCTGGGCAGCCTTGTCGCCTTCTACAGCATCAACCACTGTGGTTGCGTTCTCTTGCGCCGGAGTTTCAATTGGCTCCAGTGTGGTACAACCCGTCATAGATAAAAACAGAGCTAAACAAACAATACGTTTCATGGCGATGTACTCTCAGCAGACAATAGTAAACAGAACGATTAAAAGAAATAAGTAAACAGCGAATTAACCAGCTACAGCTGTTGGTTAACGAAGCTCATCATCTTATCTACCGCCGAGATAACTTTTGAGTTCATTTCGTATACACGTTGAGCTTCGATCATGTTAACCAACTCTTCAGTTACGTTTACATTAGATGCTTCAAGCATAGACTGACGAACATTACCTAAGCCATTCAACCCCGGAACGCCCTCTTGCGGGTCACCACTTGCACCTGTAGGCAAGTAAAGGTTTTGGCCAATGGGCTCTAAACCACCTGGGTTTACGAAATCAGTAATGGTGATTTGACCAACCACGACGTTGTCTTGCTGACCACGTAGACGAACCGACACCTCACCATCGTTACCAACCGTTACCGAGATCGCGTCTTCAGGAATAACGATTTCGGGTTGTAGGGCATAACCTTGACCCGATGTTACGATCGCACCGTCACCGTTCAATGTGAACTGACCATTACGGCTGTAACCTGTTTCACCGTCTGGCATCTCAACTTGGAAGAAACCGTCGCCTTCAATCATCATATCTAGACTATTCGACGTTGTTTGTGCGTTACCGTGAGTGTGCACCTTTTGAGTTGCAACTACCTTAGAACCAGCACCCAACATCAAACCACTTGGCAACTCAGTATTCTGAGACGATTGGCCACCTGGTTGGTTAATATTCTGATAGAACAAATCTTCAAACACCGCACGGCTCTTTTTAAAACCAATGGTTGAGGCGTTGGCAAGGTTGTTTGAAATTGTTGAAATATTGGTTTGTTGGGCGTCTAAACCGGTTTTACTTACCCATAATGCTGGATGCATAGCAATTTCCTTAAAATTCTATTAGCTCATACGAAGCAGTGAATCAGACGACTTGTCCATTTCCTCTGCTGTGCTCATCATCTTGACCTGCATTTCAAACTGACGTTGTAAGTCAATTAAGCTGGTCATTTCACCTACGGCATTTACGTTACTGCCTTCGATAGCACCTTTAAGCAACGTTACCGCTGCATCTGCTTCGTATGCCTGATCTGGGTTTTTCGAACGGAAGAGGCCATTCGTATCTTTAAACAAGCTTTGGTTATCTGGACGCACAAGCTTGATACGATCAACTACGGCTAATTCTTCAGCTGGAGCGCCTTGAGGAATCACCGAAATCGTACCATCTGTACCAATTTCTACTTTACTGATTGGGATTGGGAGCGTGATTGGTGCGTCGTTTTCACCAAGCACTAAATGGCCACTTGCGTTGGTAAGCAAACCGTTTTGGTCAACCCTTAGGTTACCGTTACGGGTTAAACCTTCACGGCCAGTATTGTCCATTACTGAAATCCAACCATCACCTTGAATGGTGACATCGAGATCTCGGCCAGTAGTAACCACACTACCCTGAGCGAAATTATGACCCGGACGCTCTGTCATGCTGAAAACACGAGTAGGCATGCCTTCGCCATACGCTTGCATTGAACGTGCCTGTGCTAAATCAGCACGGAAACCCGTTGTACTTACGTTGGCGAGGTTGTTTGAACGCAGCTGCAAAGCCTGCATATTTTGCTTAGCGCCACTCATGGCAAGAAACAGTGCGCGATCCATAATTTTGCTCCAAAAAATCATTTTCTGGAACTAATAAAGCAAACACTATGCCAATATTTTTAACTGTTATTTATCAAAAACTTAAATGAAAAAACAACAAAAAAGACTGATCGCAAAGGATCATTGAGGAAGAATTGTTGCCAGAGGCATTACCGGGCGGCAATAGGGGCGGCAAATAGACAAGCAAGCAGCCATACGTAATTCACCAACAATACCCAATTCAATAACATTGAATTGGGTATTCGCAGATGATTCAAACGCTCGAAACGATTAACGAATCTGAAGAATATTCTGTTGTAGTTGGTTGTGTACTTCTAGAGAACGAGAGTTCGCTTGGAAGTTACGTTGAGCAGAAATCAAATCAACCAATTCTTGAGTCATATCGATATTCGACTGCTCTAGTGAGCCATTGTTGATACTACCAAATGAACCTTTATTTGATTCACCCCAGATTTTATCACCTGAAGCCTTAGTAGAATCCCATTGAGTGCCGCCTTTCTTATCTAGACCATGCTCATTAGGTACACGAACTAAACCTACGCGGCCTAGTATCACATTTTCACCGTTTGAGTAACTGCCTAGAACACTGCCGTACTCATCAAAATCGATTTTCGTTAAGAAACCAGTTGTCGCGCCATCTTCATCAAACCTAGACAGTTCGAATGGAGCGGCAAACTGAGTTGAAGAATCCAGACCAAAGTTAAGTACCTGTGTCGGATCTGCACCGTTCAAATCAACTGCGTTCTCACCAGCGCCGATTGGATCAGATAGAATTGGCTGACCACTGTTAAGGCTTGCTAAGGTACCGTCATTGTTGAATTTCATGGTGTGACCAACATGACCTGCTGAATTCGTCGCGTCGCCACCAGTAATGTTTACCGGCTTCTCGCCCGTTTCATCTGACATGGTGTAGTACGTTTGCCAAGTATTCGGTTGAGTCTGATCTTTTAGGTAGTAAGTCGTTAACTTGTAAGACTGTCCCATAGAATCGTAGACCGTCGAAGACGTTGCACGGTTATAGGTATCTGGATCTTTGAAATCAAATGTTGCCGGGTCTTTAAGATCACCGTTCGCAGGAAGGTTAACCCCTACTTCAATGTTTTCTGTCTGTTTAGGCTTACCAAACTCAGCTGGAATGTCGAGAGGCTTTGGTGCATAAGAAAGAACTTCACCCGAGTTTGGATCGACATCATAACCTAAAAGAAACTCATCATTGGCCGTAACCATGTAGTTGTCTTTGTTTAGGTGAAATGCACCATTACGCGTTAGTTCATTGATCTCTGGCACCATACGGTCTTTCGATACTGCAAAGAAACCTGTACCACTTACACGCAAGTCCATTGGGTTATTCGTATAGATACTTGAACCTTCATGGAACTGTTGTGCCACTTGGCTAGCTTGCGCACCGCCTCCTGGCGTCGTTTTTGCGTTAGTGAACAACGAGCTTGAGTAAACATCCCCGAACTCCGCACGAGACTCTTTAAAGCCAAATGTGTTTGCGTTCGCAATGTTGTTACTGGTTGTATTCAGGTCTAACTGTGCAGCGGATAGACCGCTTAAAGATACATATGACATTCCAATATTCTCCTAATCTAGCTAGCATAATCACTCTAAAAAGAGCTACGCTTTACCAACTTCTAGTACTTCAGCAAGTCGTACTGGCGATGTAAAACCAGCCAGATTGAGTAGTACGTTGCCATCGCCTTTACCAAGAAGCACACTGTTCACGTTCGCATAACTCGACACTTGGAACTCTGTGTTCTCACCTTCCAATAAACCCGACGCTTTCACGTTGTATTTACCGGCCGGCAATGGATTACCGTCTTCGTCTTTTCCGTCCCACTCAACACGCGTGTCACCCGATGGTTTTGAGCCGATATCAAAAGTGCGAACCAATTGGCCAACTTCATTCTCAACACGGACCATTACATTGTCCATTGCCTGAGGAAGCTTAACCATTGACGCCATACCGCCATCACCTTGTTTCACACCTGCCGCTCCAGGAACCAATACATCGCGGCCAACCAAAGAAGATGCCTGCAGTGCTTGGTTAGAGGTCATTGATGAATTCAAGCTTTCAAACTGTGTATTCATTTTGCCAATGCCATCTACGGTCGCAAATGAAGCCATTTGCGCAATCATCTGGTCATTGCTAACCGGCTTAAAAGGGTCTTGTTGTGCAAGTTGCTTAGTCAACAACGATAAGAAGTCATCTTGTTTAAGATCTTGCTTACCTGTCGTTTCATCGGGCTTCTTAGCACCATCTTGAAGACTCTTCAGCTGGTCAACATAGGACAAGCCGCTTTGACCAACATTGTTGATTCCAGCCATTTGCTACCTCCTTATCCTTATTGACCCATCTGCAGCGTACGCAGCAGCATTTGTTTACTCGAGTCAGCAACCTGTACGTTTGTTTGATACGCACGTGATGCTGAAATCATGTTTGCCATTTCTTCCATAACGTTCACGTTAGGCTTATAGATGTAGCCTTCGTTGTTCGCTAACGGGTGATCTGGGTTGTACTCCGCATTCAGCGGTTTATCGCTTTCTACGATACCTAATACTTTTACTGGCACAGTGTGACCACTATTACGTGCCTGATTTAACTCAGCGCCAAACACTGCGTGGCGAGCCTTGTAAGTGTCTTTAGCAGAGCTACTTACACTGTCTGCGTTAGCAAGGTTACTTGAGGTAGTATTTAGACGAACAGATTCAGCACTCATCGCAGAACCAGTCACATTGAATACATTAAATAAGCTCATCTAGTTATTCCCCTTTTATCGCTTTAGTTAAATTCTTGAACTTACTTCCTAAGAAGTCGAGAGAGGCTTGATGCCTAATTTGGTTTTGCATGAAAAGATTTCGTTCCAAATCCAAATCAACCGTATTGCCATCTCCAGTATCAGGTTGCGTAGGAATTCGATACTTCGTTTCCCCATTCACCGTTGTTGAGGCAGAAATATGCCGACCGTCTGTTCGGCTAAGACCAATGCTTGCCCCAGAACTTGCCGCCTGCAGTGATTTATTAAAGTCTAATCCCTTTGCTTTATACCCAGGCGTGTTAGCTTGCGCGATATTGGTGGAAAGCACCTCAGCGTTACGCTCACGTACACCAACTGTGTGCTGGTGAATGCCTAAAGCATTGTCAAAAGAAATAGCCATGTAAACCTCAACTCAAGAACTGACTGTTATGAAATAACCTAAGCAATATATATACCAACTTTAAAAACAAAGTGGCCGACCATTACTTTTACAGGTTACTCGTGGGTAAACTTGCAATATACAAGCCAACAAATAGAGTAAATTGGAATGTCACTCTGACTTAAAGATATAGATTAAATTAGAAAAAGAAAACCCAGCACTTGGCTGGGTTTTAAATTTGGACAGTAATATTGCACCTTAAAGTGGTGACACTAATTACTTTAATTTGTAGATGATGCCTGGATTACAGCGAACCATTTCAAAACGATCCGTTAAGCCGGTTAACGATTCAGACGCACCCAATAACAAGTAACCACCAGGATTCAGGCTATTTGCCATCTGGTTAAGTACTTTTGACTTCATATCTGGAGAGAAATAAATCAACACGTTACGACAAAAGATAATGTCGAATTTGCCTAACAGTGCATAGCTCTCCATCAAGTTCTGAGGACGGAAGTTTACCATTCGCTTAACGTTGTCTTTCACTTTCATACGACCATCGCCAGCATCTTCAAAGAAAGTGCGACGGCGCTCAGGAGAAAGTCCTCGGCCCAAGGCAAGGTTGTCATAAGCGCCGGTGCGGCACATATCCAACATACTTGCTGAAATATCAGTAGCGGTAATCGATACATTTGGCAACATACCCGGCTTACGTGCTTGGGTCTCAAGTATCGTCATAGCCATTGAGTATGGTTCTTGGCCTGAAGAGCTTGCCGCAGACCAAATCTTGATAGGACGTTTATTTGCCGCTATTTCCGGTAGAAGTTTATCCGCTAGTACAGCAAACGGATAAGTATCTCGGAACCAAAGTGTCTCGTTAGTCGTCATAGCATCCACTGCCGCCACTCTCAACTCACGGTTTCGACCTGTCACTACATCTCTTAGCAAATCAGACAATGAAGCTACATTAAACTTCGTTACTAATGGGCTTAGACGACTGCGCACTAAATACTGCTTACTGTCACCTAATACAATGCCACATTGAGATTCTAAGAAACGGCTGAAATCGCGATACTCTTGATCACTTATTGTTATAGCAGTCATTAATGTCTCTTTTAGTTAGTTAACGCAGCTTTAACCGCGCCACCAAGCTCATCAGGATTGAATTTCGCGATGAAGGAGTTAGCCCCTACGCGCTCAACCATGGCTTGGTTAAATACACCACTCAATGATGAGTGCAAAATTACGTATAAATCTTTTAGTTCTGCGTGACGACGAATCTCAGCAGTCAGCGTGTATCCATCCATTTCAGGCATTTCGATATCTGAAATCACCAATGAAATTTGATCGTAAATACGGCCTTCCGATGCCATTTTCATCAGAGTCTCATAGGCTTCTTTACCATCTTTAACAGCAATGACCTCAAAACCAATAGATTCTATAGCACGTTGAACCTGCTTACGAGCAACCGTCGAGTCATCAGCAATCAAGATTCGGCGAACCAATTCTTTCTCTTGTTCAACTTCTGCAATTTCCTCTGCGATTCTGCTATCCATGGTCTCATCAACAGGTGAGATCTCAGCAAGGATCTTTTCAACATCCAGAATTTCAACCAATTCATTATCGATGTTGGTTACCGCTGTTAGGTAGTTATCTTTACCTGAACCATCTGGTGGTGGAAGAATAGCTTCCCAGTGCATATTAACAATTCTATCTACAGAGCTTACGAGGAATGCTTGGATAGTACGGTTAAATTCAGCAATCACCACAAAGCACTTATCGATATCAGATGTAGGACGTCCGCCTACCGCTAGGCTCAAATCAATGACAGAAACTGTCTGACCACGAATATGAGCCACACCTTTTACGAGATGATGTAAATTTGGCATTAAAGTCAGACGAGGGCATTGTAAAACCTCTTTCACTTTAAATACATTAATACCGTAACGCTGACGCCCCATTAGGCGAAAGGTTAGTAATTCTAATCGGTTTTGACCGACGAGTTGCGTACGCTGATTCACTGAATCAAGAATACCCGTCATGAGCTCATCTCCATATCAAACTTTTTGGATAGAAAGTGTTAGTCTACTGCAGGCTACGAACCACTAGAGAAATAAAATGACATATCATAAAGCAAACATATATCTTTTTTCCATAGCTATGTGTAGAACTATTTTTAAAACTGTCGCTAAGTTTATCGGCATTCTAACAATATTGTTTAGTTTTTTTACACACGCGGCAACGCCGGAACAAATTGACATGATCCAATCAGCGGCTGAGCAACACATCCTTGACTCGGTGGAGCAACCGCGAGGCGGTGAACTTTTTGTTAATTCCGCTAATGTAGACTCTAGAATCAAAGCAACAAATTGTCCTATCCCCCTTGAGACAAGTGCCTCTACAACAACCAACACTCGCAGCAGCATTACTGTTTTAGTTCGTTGTGTTCCTGATGAATGGCGTGTTTACGTGCCAGTGCGCCTTTCAATGTCAGTACCACTTGTCACAACGACTCGTTCACTAGCGAGAGGCGAAATTGTCGGTCAATACGACGTCACAACTGCGATGATCTCTCTCAACAAATTTCGTCGCCAAGGCTTTACCACTCCACAACAAGTCATCGGTGCTAAGGTAAAAAAGAACCTAAGACCTGGTGATGTTGTCGAAAGAGGCGATATTTGTGTCGTATGCCGAAATGAGAAGGTTATCATACAGGCAGTAAAAGGTGGCATGACCATTACCACCAAAGGTACTGCACTTACCGATGGCTCAATGGGTGATCAAGTTAGGGTGAAAAATGACAAATCACAGCGTATAATCGAAGGTATTGTTACCAGCATGTCTGAAGTCACGGTTTACTTTTAACACTTCACTTTAAAGTGTCGGTATCGTTAGCGCTTTTATTCTCAACTCTAACATCCAATTATAACGGTTGAGGTGTTTGGTTCGTTTTCGACTATTGAGCTAAAAATTGCTAAAGTATTCTCACCCATGGTCGATATTGACTGTACAGGTTCCCATTTTGAAGAAAAAGGCTTAACTATGGCAGGTATTGATAATATTCGTTCAGGGCAAACCCTAGCGAGCACTAACCGCTCAGCAGTGCGCTCTGATTCTAAGTCTGAGGCATCAAGAGCTGATGTGTCATCTAAATCACCCGCAAGCAAAGATGCGGTTTCACTAAGCCAACAAGGCAAGGCGATTGGTCAACTCCATCAAGAGATGGCAGCACAACCAAGTTTCGATTCAGTGAAAGTCGCGGCAATAAAAGAAGCGATCGCAAATGGTTCATACACTGTTGATCCAGAAAAGTTGGCCGACAACATGATGAAATTTGAAAACGAATTAAAAGGTCTTTAAGCAAACATTAGCTTTAAAATAAAGTTATTATCTTAAAGTACACGAGGTTATTAGTAGGTTACATTATGGCGGCACTAGCAGATTTAGTTAATTTCCAACTTCAAAATGCCAAAGCCTTATCTGAATTATTGAGTTCAGAGAAAATCGCTATTACAAGCCGACAATCAAGCGATATTGAGCGAATAGCCAAAGAGAAAGTGGTTCTTGTTGAACAACTAAGATCAACCGATCAACGAATCGCTGCCCATACTAATATATCTGAACTGACCGAGAACCCTGAACTTGCTCAGTTAGTCACAACCATCAAATCCATAGTGCACGACTGCCATCAAGCGAACTTGGTAAATGGCGAAGCCTTGAATCGAGCACACCTTAGCTTCAAAAAACTCAGCAATATGATGCAGCAAAGTCACGGCAAAATTGGCATGACCTACAATGCCGGAGGCCAAACGCATACAATTTCTACGCTAGGAACCAACGTTAAAGCCTAGTTAGGTAAACCACCTCCTTCTCATATCTGTATCTGTATCTGTATCTGTATCTGTATCTGTATCTGTATCTGTATCTGTATCTGTATCTCAGCCTACCCTTCTCGTTACACCAGTCAAATCTCCCACTAAACCTGTGAATGTACTCCCCAAGCCGATAAACAAAAAAGCGGCAAGTACTTTAATACTTACCGCTTTCTTATTCATAACCGTTACTGGTTGCCGTTACGCCATCTGGAAAGCGAATAGCAGCCAATATAAAAGGAGAAACCTATAACTAGACGATCCTTAAACTAGAACAACGTTTGTTGTCTCTTCTCAGGCACTGGCTGAACTTCGCCATAATTACGCAGTTGTTCCATTTTTTGGATATCTAACCGCAGTTCAGTCACATAGCTGTCGCCAACAGGGTAACTGCGCACCACTTCGGCACCACGGATAACACCATCAACCGCGCCTGAAGTTCTCTCAGTACCAAGACGCTGATCTTCAAGCTCAGCTCGACCACTCACGCGCATACCATACACTTGCTCGGCAAGTTCACGATACGCATCAATTTTAGAGGCTCTCATTGCTCGAATACGTTTCTCTTCGTCATTACGACCTTTCTGCTCGCTGACACTCGCGTAGCCAACCGCAACCAAAAAGTCATTAGGTCTCATGCTTTGTAATGGTTGGCAGCCGACAAGCAATAAAGCGGCAACAACAAATATTAACTTCTTCATCACGAACTCCTAAGGGCGAAGAATAACAGTATGAGGCTGACTGATCGTTGGATCAGAACGAATAATAACCCCATCTTGAGTTCGAATACTGTTCAGAGTATCTAAGTCACGACCAATACGGTCTGCAGGTAAAAAGCCTTGTGCGGAAGCAACAACGATGCGAGTTTGCATTCCGACCACACGAGCATTCACTAGAACACCGCCTTCTTGACGAAGCATAGTTCCAGTCAAAACATACTGGACGTCTTGCTCTTGGGCTAAGTCTTTCCAATCGCGGCTAATAGCAAAATCCCCCTGGTGGGTCACTTGGATAGAGCCTGTGGTTTTAAAATCAACCACTTTAAAACCTCGACGCTGAAACTGATGAATGAAACCTTCTGATACCGAGTTTCCTAACCAACTGGTTGTGTCCATGTGTTGCAGATCGACAAACGAGGTAATGGCAATGGGTGTTCTGGCTGAAATACTCGTATTCGACAAGATCAAATCTTCGGTCATGCTTTCCACGAAAAAATCCATGGTATGACGCGGGCTGTCCATCAACATAAACGGACTGCCTGAATACTCAGATTTACCGTTATAGATTGGCGAATAAGCGCATGATGTCATTAACATGACACTCATTACTACGAGCCATTTTTTCATTCTCTTATCTCCAGATATATTTAGTGCTTGCTGTTCCAATATGTTCTCGCCATGACTCTTTTCAATGGATTACAATGTTGGAACAATCTTTGCTTTTCATTAATGGTTCAGATTATGAAAAACGCACTTGAGTCAGCTTTAAGCTTATAGATATTTGTTAAGCAATATTTATACCCAACTGGTAACGAATAGATGAAAAAAATAATTTATTACTTATTTTCAATAAGTTTACTGACAACCATCAGCTTCAGTACTCATGCCTCTTGGTATGAAGTTACCGGTACTGCAACCATCGTATCGTCAGAGGATGCGGCAAGGGTTCATGCCCTAGAGGATGCCGTTTACAAAGCCATACAGTTCTCTGGCGCTGACATCGGCAGTATTGCAAACCTCACCCCCTACTTAGATGCAAAAAAGAAAGAATTTCAATTTACCAATCATGAAGTGCGCTACATCTTAGTAGAAAAAGAGAAGAAACGCGGTGGCAATATAATGGTCACTGCAAGGATAGACATCTACCCTTCGGCAAGTGCTTGCCATGAAAGCCAATATAAGAAGACGTTTTTGGTCGGTAATATTGATGTAAGCTCTCCACAACAAGCTGTGATGGGCCGAATCTATAACATTGGTGATGATTTTGGCCATGTCGTTAACCGACAACTGGCGCAAGAATCTCGCAGTTTTGTCTCTGTTGGTACAACAAATTACGACATAGACAAGCGTCGACCGGAAGTGACCAAAATGATCGCACAAGATACGGGGGCACAGTACATCATAGGTGGTGACATCACCGACTTAACCGCAACCATTGAATCGAAGCTTTTGAAAGACGACATTATCAATCGCCAATTTGCGTTAGAAATGCAGGTATTCGATGGTAAAACAGGTCATCAGGTTTACAACCGAAGCTATCGTGAAGTAGCAAAATGGCCATTTGCGAAGACCAGTGAAATCGACACACGCAGTGCTCGTTTCTGGGCATCAACCTATGGCAGCATGATGCTTCGTGTCAGTCGTAATATTATGTTGGATTTAGAATCGGAAGTATCTTGTAAAATCACGCTTCCTGAAGTTGCTGCTGTGTTTGGGAATATGGTGACCATTGATTTAGGCCGAATACACGGTGTAGAACAAGGTGACAAACTTCAGCTTTGGCACACAGGTTCATTTATCGACCAAAGAGGCTTGCCACGCAATAAGGTCTCTCAAAGCGATATCACCCTGACGGTTTCTCGCGTTTATGAAAACGAAGCTGAACTCACCATTGATCAACCAAGCCTTGCGGGAAGCATTCAAATTGGTGATGTAATGCAGAAAATCATGTAGTTAGCAGCACCATCAACTCATGTTTTCTAATAAAGCCTTAGCAAAAGTACTAAGGCTTTATTTTTTTCATGAGGATTAGTTTCGGTTTCGCGGTATTTGTCGTAACCTTATTAATAACATAATCATCATTTAGCAAACTATGAGCCAGAATAATCTAATTGGTGCTACCGGTTACCGCTTTATCTCGAAAGGTAAGACCGCTTTTAAGATCCACATTCATACACCCGACGATACGGTATTACATCGTTCAGTTGGCTTTGTTCGTATGGGGGAAGACAAAGCACTCAAGAAAACCATCAAATTAAGAGATGAGCTGGGTAGACAGCTTTGGGGCAAGTTTTGGCCAAAGGTCCTCAAAGAACCCTATCTCATGACACGTCTGCCTCATAGTTTAGAGCCTAAAATTGTATTTAAGCCTAATCCAACGCAGAGTGACCCTGAACATCGCGACGAGTGCTACATAGCGAAATGGCGTGTTTTCTCTGAGAATGGTGATTACAAATACAGAACGAAAGTATGTTCTATACGGAAACACGGTCGACTCGCAGCCTACAGCCAAACCAAACGAGCACTGCTTGAAGCTCACAAAGATGTGATTGAGCTGCTTATCTTTATGGGACGATTGAACAGCATTGATCTGAAGTAGTATCAACCTCGATAACTTCGTTAGAAACTTTGGATTCTGACGTACTGGAGTTGGTACTCGAGCTGAGAGGCTGATTATCAGATACAAAAACAGCCGCGCATTGCGGCTGTTTTGATTTATGGCTAACCATAGTGACCATTTAGCATGCTATTACATACTAAATAGACCATCTAGCTTCGGCATATCTCTGCCAGCGTCTTCAATCGACGTTTTGACTCGTTTACATAGGGGTTGCTTTGATCCCATGCGTAGCCCGCCAAAATCGAACATACCATTTGCTTTATCTTCGGGTTTGGTTCTTGATAGAAAATCACATCCTGAAGAGCCCCCGAGTACCACCCTTCAACATACGTTCTAAAAGTATTTACCCCAATCATCAATGGTTCAGCGTATTCACGATCCCAGTCGACTTCATCGCAATAGTCACTCCCGATGAAAATACAGGGTCAAGAAATTCCCCTGCATTACCCAGTAATGCATACTTATCGGTTGCAAGATGTTTAACGTTGACAGAATAGCCACCAATTTCGCCTGCGGGATTTGGATACTCCGCATTTGCCAAAATCTCGGCCAAGCCCGACTCTTCTGTTGCCAGCTGCTTAATCGCCGAAATCTTGTCTTCTGGGTATGATTCAAAGAATTTAGGTTCCCCTACCACACCGAATGAAGAGACTCCGTTACTGAAGGGAATCAACCAATACCAAACATCAGGATTGGTTGGATGTACCGAGACCAAAATTTTACTGCGATCGTATTCAAGATCAGTATCCGTTGCTGAGATATGATCATTAACATGTGTGAAGATAGCTTTGCGCGGAGGAAGTCGTGATGGCTCTTCTAAATCGAGCATCTTGGGTAACACTCGACCAAAACCACTACCATCCAGGACGTATTGAGCCTCTAACTGATAACGCTCTCCACCCTGTATTTGTACATCTAGTATAGTATGGTCTTCAGCGAAATTAATGCCTATCAGTTCATGTTGGTAATCAATGGTAACACCCTGCGCTTCAGCACAGTCTGCCATTACCTTATCAAAAGTACCTCGTTGAACCTGAAACGTCGTTCCCGGCCCAGAAGAGAACTTATCTTCAAAATTAAACGCCGTATAAACACCATTTTTACGAAAAGCCGCGCCATCTTTAAATTGGAAGTTAGCATTAGCCACAGCTTCGCTCATGCCCGCTTGTTCGATCACTTCCATGCACGCTGGTAACAGGCTTTCACCAATAGAAAAACGGGGGAAAAGGCTTTTTTCAATCACTCGAACATCGATGCCTTTTTTATGAAGCAAAGACGCCGCAATAGACCCTGATGGGCCAGCTCCGATGATCACTACTTGAGTTGACAGTTTTTTCATTAATTTAAGCCATGTTTACCATGATTATTTCGCGCTAGCTTTCAGCTCCAGAAGCGTATGCCCAAGACCGATATCGTCGGTACGAGTCACCACATCAAAGCCAGCCTCTTCCACTATCTCTAGGAAATCTTCACTGCGGTAAAAGCGGCTGTTGCCGTTGGCCAAGCAAGTGAAGTAGAGAGACGTCGCATTTAAGCTATAAGAAGCCGCATCGTATTTCTGTGCATCCCAAAACAGTTCAAGAATATAAACAGTCGCGTCTTCTGACATATGAGAGCGAACACGCTTTAATATGCTAAGAATTTCCATTGGCGAGAAGCAATCAAGGAACTGACTCATCCACCACACATCCGTACCTGTCGGCAGCGCTTGCTGTTTATCAAGCATGTTAGCGGGGAATGGAGTCACTCGGTCTTGATGACCGTGCTGTGTTGCGTTTGCCATTGCCATTTCTAATTGCTGCGGCAAATCGACAATCGTCACCTCGACATCAGAGTCGTAGTTACAACATTGCATTGCCCACTTACCTGTATTACCGCCAATATCCACCAGCGATTTAGGCTTCTTACTGAAAACTTTCTCAAGTAACACAGGGAACGAACGATCTGAGTAGAAATGATCAAACTTAAACCAACTCTCTTTTGCTTTTTCTGGCAATTGAGACAAACCTTGGTAAATCGTTTCCCAGTCACCCAGCTCTTTCAAGCCCGCGGGTGTACCTTCTTCAATCGCTTCAGTTAAATGCATCATCGCGGCGTAACAGACATCAGCCGTGAAATCCATATTTGCGTTGGTCATGCCATCGTGCAATAGATAAAAACCTAGGTTAGCCATTTTATAATGAGGCTTATCCCAAGTAACGATGTGAGCACTCAACGCCATATCAAGCAGAACTTTGACACCGTATTCGGATACACCCGTTGCTTGAGAAATAGTTTCAGCGGGTAAACCATCATTGCCCGCGTCATCTAACGCTTTCAAAATACCTAAATCACGAAGTGTACGAGCTGTATGAAAAACAATAGGAGCAAAAGACAATTTTTGCGCTTCTGTTTTTGCTTCTAATGCGTTAAATGGATCTAATTTATATTCCGACACGAAAAACCTAACTTTAAAATAATAGAGAGCTACATAGCAGCCATTTGTGCAAGCTTGCGTTTAATATCAACGTTCAAGTTATTAACCCAACGGTTGTAATTACGGTGAATTTCACCATCGTCGTACTTCAAATTCTCTGATTCGACGTAAAGAATAGAGTAAAACTTATCATTATATGGAATATCAACCACAGCATGATGTGAACGGACATACAGTTCAGCACGGATTAGGCCTGGCTTAATTTCTGAAACCAACCAACCTCGGTTCTCAGCAGACTCATAAATCGCTGATTTCACCTGTTTACTTTGAAGATTCAAAGCAACTGGAGTATCCTCAACATTCATTACAGGTTGGACACGTCCACAGCCTGCAAGAACGAGTATAAATAACATTGAAACGGCTATTTTTAGTAATTTCATTTAAACTCCTTACCCGTGTTTATTTATAAGCATGCATAGTATTAGTTAGACCCAAAGTAAATCAATACTCTATGTCAAATCAATCCCAATTAATGTCGTTTAATATTGAAAAATGGTCAGCAAATTCGCCAGGCCTCTATTCCGTTGCCGAGTGGCAAACGTGGAGCACTCATTTAGATTGGCCACAAAATGGCTCAACTGAATTTAAAGCCATCCCTCCTATGATGCGCCGCCGAATGAGCCTGCAAAGCAAACTGGCCGTCCAAACCGCATTAACCCTATTAAAAGATACCTCGATTGATTATCTGGTTTTTGCCAGTCGACATGGTGAGCTCCACCGAACTGTTGCTTTGATTCAATCAATATTAGAAGGTGACGATGCCTCTCCAATGGCGTTTTCCCAATCAGTACACAACACCGCAGCAGGCCTAACAACGATTGCTGCAAAAGCACCGATTCCACTGACCTCTATCGCTTCTGGGCAAGATACCTTTCACAACGCCCTGATTGAAGCTTATCTTTACCTACATCAGTATCCGTCACATCGTGTACTCGTCATTGACTTCGACCAACCTCTGCCTGATGTATATCGAGAATACGAAAATCAGCACTATGCTGACTACGCTCTAGGTTTAGTAGTCACTGCAGGCAGTGACTACTCAGTTTCGAGAGCAGTAACAAGTAAACCAATCGCTAGCCCCCCCAAAGTTAGAGACAGCTCAGCAGCTGATTTACCACAAGGCCTACAAACGCTACAACATATCCTATTGGGAACACAGCATTGGACTATTGCTGGTAAGCACCAAAACTGGTCCTGGGTCAATAACGCCCAAGCAGGTGCACAGAAATGAGCAAAGTAGGCCAATGTTGGCGAGTATTCGCGACGGGGCTCTGCTTTACCATCTTTGGTTTGGGAGGCTTAGTCTTAAGCTTCTTAATCTTACCTTCGATCGCCCTAACGACTCGCAACGTCATAGAAAGAGAGCTCAAAGCACAACGATTAATCCGTTTCTCATTCAATGCATTCTGCCAAATAATGAAGTTCACAGGCGCGATTGATTACCAAATTGATGGCGCCGAACTGCTCCGCGAAGATCGCAACTGCATCATTGTCGCCAATCACCCTAGCTTGATTGACTATGTACTGATCGCCTCTCAACTTCCTCAATGTGATTGTCTTGTTAAAGCGGCAATATGGGAAAACCCGTTTATGAAGAGGATTGTCAAAGCAGCGGGATACATACCCAACCAAACCCCTGACGATCTTTTAGAACGCTGTGAAGAACGCTTTTCGCGTGGAAATGTATTGTTAGTTTTCCCTGAAGGAACTCGCACAACGCCAGGAATTGAACCATCCTTACAACGTGGTGCGGCACAAATTGCCACTCGAACACAAACCGACTTACGCGTGATTTATATTACAGTTTCTCCGACATTCTTAACAAAAGAGAAAAAATGGTATCAAGTTCCTGCCACTAAACCCTTTTTTCATATCGCAGTGAAAGGTAAAATAGACGTCGCACCCTTTATTGAGAATTCAAACAACTTAACTTCGGCAGCAAGGCGCCTCAATCAACACCTTGCACAGACTATTTTTCCTTCCGAAGAGAATATTTAGCTCATCAATAAAACAACTGGTGATATCAGCGTTTCGAAAATACATCACATAATGTAGAATCGCCCCCCTTGACGTAGCATTTAGATAAAGTACTAAGTAGGCCTAAGTGGAAACATTACACAACGAACTAAAACAACTGATTATCGACGCACTGAATCTTGAAGATATGAGCATTGATGAAATTGAAACGGAAGCACCACTGTTTGGTGATGGACTTGGATTAGATTCTATCGATGCCCTTGAGCTCGGCCTTGCTATCAAGAAAAAGTACAACATTGTTATCGATGCCGACGATTCAAACACTCGCCAGCATTTTGCATCGGTTGAAAACCTAGCTAACTACATTTCATCTAAAACAAACAACTAGACAGATCTTTATGACACAAGCTAACCAACAAGAAGTATTCAACCAGGTTAAAGATGCGCTTATCGAGCTGTTTGAGCTTGATGCTGAAGATATCACTCCAGAAGCACACCTTTATCTCGACCTAGATCTCGACAGCATTGATGCCGTTGATTTGGTCGTTCACTTACAGAACGTTACAGGTAAGAAGATCAAGCCTGAAGAGTTCAAAGCAGTACGCACCGTTAATGACGTTGTCGAGTCTGTGGTTGAACTATTGAAGGACGCATAATGCGTCCTCTGCTGACTTTACTGTCGGCAATCATACTTTTCACTTATCCAATAGCGGTTTACTTTGGACTCAACAAGTTTGGCCTACAAACCGTTGGTATCGTCTTAGCCGCTATTTTTGCTGTCCGCATTTTCACCGGTGGTCAGGCTAAAATCAAAGAGCTAAAACACCTAGCTTGGATCAGCGGAAGTGCCGGGATTGTTCTGCTGGCATTAGGGTTAACCTTCAAACGGCACGGCTGGCTAACTTATTACCCCGTCATCGTTAATGTTTGTATGCTGGTTGTGTTCGCCTCGAGCCTATGGCAACCGCAAACGATTATCGAGCGGCTTGCTCGCCTCCAAGAGCCAGAACTTCCACAAAGTGGCGTTGATTACACACGAACAGTCACCAAAGTTTGGTGTCTGTTCTTTGTTATCAATGGCTCTATCGCCCTTTACACCTGCTTCCAACCTCTTGAAATATGGACCCTATACAATGGCTTACTCAGCTATGTATTTGCAGGGTTGCTCTTTGCAGGAGAGTGGGTAGTAAGACAGCGCATTCGTCAGAGTTAAATTGTTATGACACAAACCGTCTCTTACACTTCCTTGTCTGAACTTCTCAGTCAGAACAGATCGCCTGATTCTATTGTCTGCTTTGACGACAATAGCGAGATTTCGTGGCAAACATTTAACGACGACTTATCTCAACTCGTACAGCTTTTATCTTCATCCCCTTTTCAACGAGTTGCGATTTGCACCCAAGACAGCTACCTATTTTCAGTGGCCTTTTTAGCGTGCGCAGCCAGCAACAAACACATCATCTTGCCAGGTAACTATCAACCGTGTGCGCTTGCCGAGCTGAGTGAGCATTTTGACTGTCTGTTGGTCGATGATGCGATTGGTGCAGTGGAAATAAATGAAGTTCGCAATATCCAAACCTTATTAGACACCGAAATACGAGAACCTCTAACCGATAATCTTCCCGCCATTGAGTTAGCAGCAATCCAATTGACCTTGTTTACTTCAGGCTCAAGCGGTACACCAAAAGCAATCCATAAGACCTTAGAACACCTAGATATTGAAATCGCTCAGCTAGATAAAAACTGGGGCGCCTTGCTTAAAGACAACCAAGTCCACAGCACCGTCTCACACCAACATATCTATGGTCTGTTGTTTCGAATCTTATGGCCGCTTTGTTCTGGCGTTCCATTTTCTCGAAACAATCTCGAATACCCGGAACAGATCCTATCTCACGCTAACAAGCAGAGCGTGCTGATCAGCAGCCCTGCGCTACTCAAACGATTAAAACACGAGACAAAGTCTACGCATCTAGCGGGGGTATTCTCTTCTGGTGGCCCTTTACCTACCGAGTCGGCTCATCAATCACGAGGTCTGCTCGGGCATTTACCTATCGAGGTGTTTGGCAGCACAGAAACCGGCGGCATCGCGTTTCGTCAGCAACAGAGCGTTCAAACACCTTGGCAGCTTTTTGACTGTATTAAGGCCAATCTCAATAGTGAGAATTGCATTAAGTTATTGTCGCCGTACATCGACAAAAACAACTGGTATCAAACCGCAGACGAGTGCGAAATGGTCTCAGAGAATCAATTTATATTGAAAGGCCGAACCGACCGAGTGATCAAGATAGAAGAAAAACGAGTATCACTGGTTGAAGTTGAAAAGCGACTGGAGCAACTACCTTGGATAAGCGAGTGTGTGGTCATTCCCTTTGAAGAGCCTGAACGCTTAATCTTGGCGTCAGTTTTGGTATTATCAGAGGAAGGCCAAGCGACTCTCGCAACCATGAGTAAAGGTAAATTCTGGTTAATGTTACGTTCAGAACTCAGAAAATGGTTAGAGCCAATCGCTACTCCAAGAAAGTATCGTGTTGTTGATGAGATCCCCCTCAACAGCCAAGGCAAGCGGTTAACCTCTCACATAGAGCAGCTCGTAAAATCATAGAAATCGCTTATCGTGTTTTACACTGAGACTGTCTTTTTATATTTTTGTCACAACACCCATTTTAGCCCAAGGATTCTAAGCACACGCTATGGATAAGAGAAAACCAAACGTCATTGCTGTTGACACTGTAGAGAAAGAATCGACCCTGACACTCCATGTTACCGGAGACATCACCGATTTTAAGGGGCACTTTAAGAGCTTCCCTATTCTTCCCGGTGTGACACAAATTGACTGGGCACTTCACTATGCTGTCCAAGAGTTAAATGTCCCTGGTTACTTTAAAGGTATGGAGGTCATCAAATTCCAAGAGCCTATCCTTCCTGACGCCACAATCCAGCTATCACTCAAATGGGATGCTGACAAAGACAAGCTGAGCTTCAGTTACACCTCAAATAACGGCGAACAGACCCACTCTTCAGGAAAAATGAAGCTGGGAGAGAAAAGTGAATAGCGCTCCTGCTGAGGCTGCTTCTCAACACGTAACAAAAGAAAGCGACTACAAAGCTTGCTTCCTAATTCCGTGCTTTAACCACGGCGAAACCATGCCTGCAGTGGTGTCGTCACTCCATCATTTTGAGTTGCCGATCATCATCGTTGACGATGGCAGTGAACTCACCACGAAACAGTTTCTGGCTCCCTTAGTAGAGAATTCAAACGTAACCTTGGTGACGCTTGAGCAGAACCAAGGCAAAGGCGGTGCCGTAAAGGCTGGCATCAAGCGAGCACAGCAGCTCGGCTTTAGTCATGCCATTCAGATTGATGCTGACGGTCAACATGACCTAGACGCCCTACCCGCCTTAATCGAAGCGTCACAAGCTAAGCCCCAGCGCCTGATCTCAGGTCAGCCTGTCTATGACGATAGCGTACCGAAGGCAAGGCTCTACGGGCGCTACGCGACACATATTTGGGTGTGGATAGAAACTCTATCTCTCTCGATTAAAGACAGCATGTGTGGCTTTAGAGCGTATCCAATCGATAAGACACAAACAGTACTGAATAAATACGATGTCGGTTCGAGAATGGACTTCGATATCGAGATTCTGGTTCGCTTATACTGGGAAGGTTGCGACATTGACTTCATTGAGACGCGAGTCATCTACCCTGAAAATGGTGTCTCTCATTTCGATGCGCTGTGGGACAACGTAAAAATCAGTTGGATGCATACTCGACTGTTCTTCGGCATGCTGCCAAGAGCCCCTAAGCTGATTGCTCGTCACTTCAAATCAGATTCTGAAGATCACCTAACAAGTTCGACACAATTTTCAGAAAGCAATCAGGCGCAGCAGACACCAAATAGCACTGAACAGCCTCATTGGTCCAGAACTCAAGAGCGCGGCACAGTTCTCGGTATCAAACTGTTGTTAGCTGTGTACTCACTATTAGGCCGAGGAGTATTCAACCTAATTTTGCGCGGTGTGATGCGTTACTACCATTTGACTGGCAAGCGCGCGCGAAACGCTTCTGAGCAATACCTATTCCAGCTTAAGACATACGCAGAGCAACAGAATATTGAGTTACCTGCTGAATTAACCAGTTATAACCACCTGCTTTCGTTTGGTCACACCATGCTAGACAAATTAGCCGCATGGAAAGGCGATTTTTCAGTCGATAACCTGACCATTCATGGGCAAGAGCAATTCGAAAGTATGGTGGAAAACCAGCAAGGTGTGCTAATCCTAGGTTCTCACCTTGGTAATATCGAGTTGTGCCGCGCTTTGGGACGTCGACACTCACACATCAAAATCAATGCGCTGGTCTTCACGGAACACGCCGAACGCTTTAATTCGGTGATGAAAGCAGTAAACCCACAATCTGATTTAAACCTGATTCAGGTGACATCGATGGGCCCTGATACCGCCATCTTGTTGCAACAAAAATTGGAGCAAGGTGAATGGATTGTGATCGTTGGCGATAGAACCTCCACCAGCAAAGAGAGTCGCTCAGTATGGGCAGAGTTCTTGGGTAAAGAAGCTCCCTTCCCTCAAGGGCCATTTATGTTAGCCTCTGTTCTCAAAGCGCCAGTATTCTTACTGTTTGGCCTACGAGATGACTCACAAACCAAACCGCATTTTAATGTCTATTTTGAGCATTTCAGCGACAAGATAGAGCTACCAAGGAAGACTCGCGAACAATCTTTACAGCAAGTCGTGCAGAAATACGCAGACCGACTTCAGCACTACACACTGAAAGCACCGCTTCAGTGGTACAACTTTTTTAACTTTTGGACATTGAGCAAGCACCATGACGAAAAAAAATCCAAATAGCATCACCTTTGGTGCCGAACG
Source organism: Vibrio sp. 10N.222.49.A3 (assembly GCF_041475145.1). Taxonomy (NCBI): domain Bacteria; kingdom Pseudomonadati; phylum Pseudomonadota; class Gammaproteobacteria; order Vibrionales; family Vibrionaceae; genus Vibrio; species Vibrio sp. 10N.222.49.A3. Next base: position 37,151 of record NZ_JBFRVM010000093.1, on the reverse strand, counting down.
CCTCACGATTGAAGATGTTGTCGCTATTTCACAAGGCGCAAAAGCCTCGATGAACTCAAGTAATGAGTTCACATCGAAGATCGACCGCGGTGTCGCTTTTTTAGAACGCCTATTGAAAGAAGAAGGCGTGATCTATGGTGTGACAACGGGCTACGGTGACTCATGTACCGTTGCAATTCCACCAAACCTTGTTGATGAATTACCACTGCATCTAACGCGCTTTCATGGCTGTGGTTTAGGCGAAATACTGTCTCACGAACAATCTCGTGCAGTATTAGCAACGCGCCTTTGTTCATTGTCACAAGGTGTTTCTGGTGTGACTCACGATTTGCTCAACCAGATCGTCACTCTGATCAATCAAGATATCTCACCGCGTATTCCTCAAGAAGGATCGGTTGGTGCCAGTGGTGATTTAACGCCGCTGTCTTATCTGGCAGCTGCCCTGATTGGTGAGCGCGATGTGATTTATAAAGGTGAAGTTCGCCCTACTAGTGACGTTTACAAAGAGCTAGGGATTAACCCTATCAAGCTTAAGCCAAAAGAAGGCTTGGCATTGATGAATGGCACATCAGTCATGACGGCTTTGGCTTGTATCGCCTACAAACGTGCAGAATACCTAGCTCAGCTGTCGACTAAAATTACCGCAATGGTGTCTGTAGGTATGCAAGGCAACGATTTCCATTTCGATGAAGCGCTGTTTGCAGTGAAGCCTCATCCGGGTCAACAGCAAGTTGCTGCATGGCTACGTGATGACTTACAAGCGGATCGCCCGCCACGCAACAGTGATCGCCTACAAGATCGTTACTCACTGCGTTGTGCTCCACATGTGATTGGTGTGGTTCAAGACTCTCTGCCTTGGCTACGCCAAATGATTGAGAACGAGCTCAACAGCGCTAACGATAACCCAATTATCGATGGCGACAATGAGCGCGTACTGCACGGTGGACACTTCTACGGTGGCCACATCGCAATGGCAATGGATACGCTAAAAACAGCAGTAGCCAACCTTGCAGATCTACTTGATCGCCAAATGGCGCAGCTAATGGATTACAAGTTCAATAACGGCTTGCCATTCAACCTAACCGGTGCAGAAGGCGAACGTAAGCCGATTAACCATGGCTTCAAAGCGGTACAGATCGGCGTTTCAGCTTGGACAGCAGAAGCATTGAAACACACCATGCCAGCAAGCGTGTTCTCTCGTTCAACCGAGTGTCACAACCAAGACAAAGTCAGCATGGGCACCATTGCGGCTCGTGACTGCTTACGCGTTCTTGAACTGACTGAACAAGTAGCAGCAGCGTCACTTCTGGCTGGGACACAAGCGCTTGAACTTCGTAAACGCCACAATGAGCTTGATGAGCACCACATGAGTGAAAACCTAAAGCACATTCGCGACGAAGTGCTTAAAGAGTTTGAATTTATCGTAGAAGATCGACCACTTGAAGGCGATCTACGCCACTTCATTGCTCGTATTCAAAGTCAACACTGGTCACTTTACTCCTAGAGTAGCTAACCCTTTACGCAATATTGTTGAGAGCGATTTATGTCTGAAATCCTTCATCCATTAAAATCAGAGGTTACTTTAGTAACCTCATTCCAAGATGCCGACCCAATGGGCGTGATCTACCACGGCAACTACTTCCGATTTTTTGAAGAAGTTAGGCGCATCATGATGGATAAGATTGAGTACAACTACCATGAGATGAAGGATTCTGGCTACATGTGGCCGATCATCGACACGCGCGTAAAGTACATCAAAGCGATACCGTTTAATCATCAGATCAAGGTATCTGCTAAGTTAACTGAATGGGAAAACCGCTTGCGTGTTGACTACGAAATTCACGATGCCAATACAGGTGCTCGTATGACACGCGCCCACACCATGCAGGTTGCAGTAACCATTGAAGAGCAAGAGATGTGTTTTGCTTCGCCGAAAGTGTTTACCGATAAAATCGAACACTGGCATCAATTTGGCTGCTTACCCCAATCAACTGAGCAGCAATCAAACGATCACCAATCAGAGCAACCGCAAGTACCTAACACACAGCAGCAGGTGAAACATGAGTCTGTTTAAACACGGGCGTAAGCAAATCAGTATCGCACTGCTAGGGCTTGCTTCAATGATGGCGAGCCACTTTGCTGGCGCTAGCGAGAACACGAATGCTGTCGGTTCTATTACAGAACTACAAACCGTGTTAAGCGAAAATAGTATCGTTCGTGGTGAGTTTACTCAAACACGTAACATGGAAATGTTCGCCCAACCTCTAACATCACAAGGTACGTTCCTGTTAGACAAGTCGAATGGTTTGCTTTGGACACAAGAGACCCCCTTCCCTGTGAGCTTAGTGCTAACCGATAACAAACTGAGCCAAAGGTTTGCAGATCAACCCGCTAAGATCATTACCGATAAAGAAAACCCAATGGCATTTTATTTCAGCCATATATTCCTGTCGGTGTTTCACGGGGACACGCAAAAACTTCAAGAGCAATTCTCACTGTCATTTGAACCAGCGACTGAGAAAAATTCTGATGAAAGTGCAAACTCAAGTTCACAAGACACACGATGGACACTCTCTCTAAAGCCAAAGAATGCGCCAATGAACGCGGTGTTTGAAGCCATCACACTGCAAGGACAAGGTGACATTGAACGTATCGAACTTAGAGAAGTTCGTGGGGACAGCACAGTGATCGAATTTAGCCAGTTAAGTCATCTACCGGAAGTATTATCAGATGCTGAAGCGCAACAATTCCAATTCTAGCCTAGCCCTTGCTTGGCTTGTTGTCGTAATACTGTTTAGCGGATTGTTGATCAAACAATTCGCTTTTTCTTCGTCAGTACCCATTGAAAGCAACATCATGAAATTGCTGCCTGAAAACCAGCAAGACCCCATGGTAGAACAAGCCTTTCAGCAGATATCCAGCTCTATGAGCGAGCAAGTGGTATTTATCATAAGTGCCTCCGCCATCGAACAAGCCATGACAGCGACTGACGCTTTTGAAAAAGCCCTCAACCAAAGAGCTTTCTCAAATCAGCCAACTCTGTTTAAGCAAGTTCAAGGAAAGATCAACGCCAGCACGCAAAGCCAATGGAGCGATTTCTATTTTCGTCACCGAGCTCAACTTCTAACTCAACAACAAAAAGAGACGCTGACACATTCGCCGGATTCGCGAGCTCAATATGTCATTCAGTCTCTGTACAATCCGTTCTCAGGCGTCACTGCAGCAGAGCTATCTCTCGACCCATTCTTGTTATTTCGCGACTACATCAGTGCTGTTGGCGTTCAATCAAGTAACTTTGTTGTGAAAGAGGGATACCTCACAGCCCAGTCTAATGAGCAAACTCATATTTTGGTGACGGCGACTCTGGCGGGTTCGCCTTATAGTTTAGCGATTCAAGAGCAACTTCCCGATCTTGATTCAATTGAGCGTGAGGTCGAAAAGCAGTTTGGTGTCAAAGTAGAGCATACCGGTGTGGTGTTCTACGCCAATTACGGTACCGAAAGCGCGAAATCAGAAATCAGTACCATTGGTTTGGGCTCATTGGCAGGTGTGATTTTATTGGTGTGGCTGACGTTTCGTAGTGCCCTACCTCTTGTCTTGTCTTTGCTTTCAATCAGTACCGGATTATTGGTCGCACTGGCAAGCACCGTCGCTATCTTCGGCAAAGTTCACCTGTTTAGTTTGGTGTTCGGTGCCAGCTTAATTGGCGTATCCATCGATTACTCCTTTCACTACCTGACTGACCGCTTAGCAGCTGGGAGTAAATGGCAAAGTGAAAAAGGCTTGCAGCACATTCTCGTTGCGATCACCTTGGGTCTGATCACCAGTTTGATTGGCTACCTAGGTCTATTGGTGGCACCTTTCCCTGGCTTGCAGCAACTTGCTCTGTTCTCGTCAATTGGACTTATTGCCGCTTACGCCAGCGTGGTGTGTTGGTACCCCGTTTTAGCGGCAAAACCAAGCCAAGAGCGTCCACTTCCTCTGTCGAAGCTTTGGCATACTTGGTTAAGCCTCTGGAACAACCAAAAATTTAGAATTGGCTTACCGTTAATAGTGACTGTCGTTAGTTTGATATCACTCAGTCAAATTCGCTACGACGACGATATTCGTCAACTTCAAGCGATGCCTGATCAACTAAAACAGCAAGAACAAGCCATTACTGAGATATCAGGATTAGGCAGTGGTCAAAATATGCTGCTGGTGACCGCCAACAGCGATCAAAAACTGCTAAAAAAACTGGCTGGGATCACTACGAGCTTAGATTCTTTGGTCGATAGCCAAGGTATCTCCGGATATCGCAGCATCAATCAACAGTTGCTAAGCAAGCAACAACAACATGATAACTATCAGTTAGTTGAGCAACTCTATGGCCAACAAAGCCATATCTTACAGAACACTCTTGGTTGGCCTAGCTTTCCAGAGTTACCAAAGTTCGAGGCAATCACGGTATCTGGATTTTTAGAATCACCAGTGTCAGAACCTGTTCGACCACTTTGGTTAAAACCGATCGACGGACAAGCCGCGTCAGTCATTTTGATCAAAGACGTCACAGATTCAGACCTGTTCTCTCAATGGCTCGATTCAAGCTTTGCTCAGCAACAAGGTGTAAAGCACCTCAATAAAGCCGATGAAATCTCTGCTCTCTTTGCGGAATATAGAGTCAAGATCACCGAGTTGTTATTGATAGCATTAGCGGCTATTGGCATGGTGTTGGGTTGGCGTTATGGTGTGAAGCAAAGCCTATTAATGCTGTTGCCTTCATTAATTGCCGGAGTCGCTGGTTTAGCGGTCACGGGAATTTTAGGCTCGACACTGAATCTGTTTAACCTGCTTGGACTGATTCTGATTCTAGGGATTGGTATCGACTATACCCTGTTCTTTGCTGAACAGAAGAAATCACTAAGCACCTTATTAGCGATTACTTTGTCAGGCCTCACGACGCTACTCTCATTTGGCTTATTGTCACTGAGTCAGACTCATGCCATTCATAGCTTCGGTGTTACCGTCCTAACTGGTATTTTCGTCGCGTGGTTGCTTTCGCCACTTGCAATCAACAACGAACAAGCAGCGGAAAAATCAAACTCTCGAGAGGCTTTTAGATGAACAAAACAATCAAGATAGCGCTCGCCGTTGGATTGGGCTTACTACTCAGCGCTTGTTCGATGGTGTCTCAACAGCCTACAGGCGCAAGTGTCGCAATCGACAAAGACACAGAGCTCGCCTTGCCGCTGCCTGCTGAACTGGGATACTCATTTACGGCAAGCCAGCTGATCAGCGCAACATGGCAAGATGATACGCAGCAACTTCCTGTTCAAGTCGAAGTCACATCAGACAAAGTCGTGTTGGCGGGTTTCTCCTCTTGGGGTACTCGCATTCTATCGCTGCAATACCAAAACCAAACGATTGATACTCAAGTTCTATCTGGTCTTGGCGCTACCCTGCCGCTACCCGAGCAAGTACTATTTAATTTGATGCTGACTCTATGGCCAGTTGAAGCATGGGCTCAACCTTTACAAGACATCGGTTGGTATTTGGTCGATACCGAAAACAGCCGCTCCGTATTTGATGAAAACCAACAGCCAATCATTAAAATTGATTACCAAGCAGAGCCCGGAACACACAAAACCGCAGGCAACATTGTTTTCAAGCATTTGATTCAAGGCTACACCATCACGATACAAACGTTGAACTCAACGATTGTCGATAACCCAAGTAAGAGCTAAACATCATGCCTATTTATATCCAAGACTGTGGTTTCCACTCCGCATTAGGCTCAAGCGTTGCTGACATTCATGGCTGCCTCAAAGGCGAGCATGAATCAAACATGGTTGAAGTGAGCGACATGCTAAACGACGGTAAGCCGACGGTCGTTGGTAAGGTGGCTGGCGAATTACCAGAAATCCCATCAGAACAAGCGGAATACGCCACTCGCAACAATCAACTGGCGTTATCGGCTGTTAATCAAATCAAAGACTCTATCGAGCAAGCAAAATCACAATTTGGTGCCGATAGGATTGCTGTAGTTATCGGCACAAGCACCTCGGGAATTTCTGATGGTGAAACGGCGTTTAAACACAAACTAGAACATGACTCTTTCCCCGAAGATTTCCACTATTCAAAACAAGAGCTAAGCAACACCTCTGAGTTTGTTAGCCAACATTGTGCATTAACCGGGCCAAGCTATGCGATATCGACTGCTTGCTCATCAAGTGGCCGTGTATTTGTTACTGCCCAACGTTTGTTAGATTCAGGAATGGCTGATGCTGTGTTGGTTGGAGGTGTCGATACACTATGTAAACTGACGCTCAATGGCTTTCATGGTCTTGAAGCGCTATCAACCACACATTGTAAGCCCTTTAGCGCCTCTCGTGATGGCATCAACATCGGAGAAGCAGCGGCATTTATGTTGCTTAGCAAGACAAAACCAACCGCTACCAATACAACTCAAAGCACTTCGAATATAGCCCTATTAGGCTATGGCGACAGCTCCGACGCACACCATATTTCAGCGCCCCACCCTGAAGGGAATGGCGCAGAGCAAGCAATGAAAAAGGCTTTAGATTCTGCACAGTTACGAGCAGAAGACATCGGTTATATTAATGCCCATGGCACCGCAACCCCACTCAATGACTCAATGGAAAGCAAAGCCATCCATCGTATTTTTGCAAACAAGGTTCCCGTCAGTTCAACCAAACCTCTAACAGGACATACTCTTGGAGCGGCAAGTGCGATAGAGGCTGCAATTGCGTGGCATATTCTAAAATATGACTTACCACTCCCCTTACAAAAATGTCAGTATAAAGCTGAAGATATTGAGATTGATTTGGTAAACTGTTCCCAGAAACTTAAAGTAAAGAACATCTTAAGCAACTCGTTCGCTTTTGGTGGCAACAACATTAGCCTGATTTTTGGTGTAATAAATGACTGATATCCCTTCTGTAGACCAACTTCTCCCACACGATGATCCGATGATATTAATCGATCGAGCTATCAACGTTGAGGCATTGTCGATTCACTGCCAGGTCGATATTGGCGCGCACAACCTATTCTTTGACGCCGAATCTCAAACGGTCCCAGCTTATGTTGGCATCGAGTTTATGGCGCAGTCTGTTGCAGCTTGGTCTGGATACCATGCGATGAAAAACGGCACTACTCCTCCAATCGGCTTCTTACTCGGTTCTCGTCGCTACAAGTCACTGTGTGATGAATTTACTCAAGGTCAAACCCTTGATATCTATGCTGAACAACTCATGGAAGACAGTGGCATGGCCGTGTTTACCGCCCGAGTCGAAGACCAAGGCGAGTTAGTGGCTCAATGCCAACTCAACGTCTACGTGCCGACCGAACAAAAATTACAAGAAATGAAAACTAGGAGCCCATCATGAGCCGTCAGGTTTTAGTCACTGGTGCCAGTAAAGGCATTGGTAAAGCGATCGCTATTCAACTCGCGAAAGACGGTTTTGAAATCGCCGTTCATTACATGGGTGACAAGCAAGGTGCTGAAGACACATTAAAGTCGATCACTGAGCTCGGTGCTGCAGGACGTCTGATCCAATTTGATATCAGCAATCGCAGCGAATGTCGCGAAACGCTTGAGTCAGATATTGCCGAACACGGCGCTTACTATGGTGTGGTGAATAATGCCGGTATTACTCGTGACACGGCATTCCCAGCTATGACTGAAGAAGAGTGGGATGGTGTTATCCATACCAACCTCGACAGCTTCTACAACGTACTTCACCCGTGCGTGATGCCAATGGTTCAAAAACGCAAAGGCGGTCGAATCGTTACTCTGGCTTCTGTATCCGGCATCATGGGTAACCGCGGTCAAACCAACTATGCCGCAGCAAAAGCGGGCGTGATTGGCGCTACTAAGTCTCTGGCTTTAGAGCTCGCGAAACGTAAAATCACAGTAAACTGTGTCGCTCCGGGTTTAATAGATACTGGCATGGTGGATGAGCACGTGAAAGATCATGCGCTTCCACAAGTGCCACTGCGCCGCATGGGTGAACCAGAAGAAGTAGCAGGCCTAGTCAGCTACCTAATGTCGGATATTGCCGGCTACGTAACTCGCCAAGTGATTTCAGTTAATGGAGGCTTAGTATGACCCGCCGCGTTGTTGTAACTGGCATGTCAGGCGTTACCGCTTTTGGCAACGATTGGCAGCACATCGAGCCAAAACTAAAAGCATGTGAAAATGCGACCCAGTATATGCCTAGCTTTGAGCAGTACGATGGCCTCAACACTAAGCTTGCCGCACCTATTGATGACTTCCAACTACCTAAGCACTATAAGCGCAAACAGGTTCGTGGCATGGGCCGCGTGTCTCGCCTAGCAACAGTGGCAACCGAAAATGCACTAGAGCAAGCAGGGCTGATTGGCCACGACATTTTGACTAATGGCGAAACAGGCATTGCCTATGGTTCTTCAACTGGCAGTACTGATGCGGTTGGTGCATTTGGCGTGATGCTTAACGAGAAATCGACACGAGCTATCACCGCAACGACTTACGTTCAGATGATGCCACACACCGCAGCGGTCAACGTCGGGCTATTCTTTGGCTTACGTGGACGTGTGATTCCCACCAGCAGTGCCTGTACTTCAGGTAGCCAAGCGATTGGCTACGCCTATGAAGCAATCAAACACGGTTACCAAACCGTGATGGTTGCCGGTGGTGGTGAAGAGCTATGCCCAACCGAATCTGCCGTTTTCGATACCCTTTTTGCTACCAGTTTAAAAAACGACACGCCAGAAAAATCCCCTAGCCCTTACGACAGTGAGCGCGATGGCCTGGTTATCGGTGAAGGTGCTGGTACGCTTGTTCTTGAAGAGTATGAACATGCGGTTGCTCGCGGTGCAAAGATCTACGCGGAAATCATCGGTTTTGCCAGCAACTGCGATGCTGCCCATGTGACCCAACCTCAAATGGAAACCATGCAAATCTGTATGGAGAAAGCGCTGAAAGATGCACAGCTTCCTGCTGAAAAAATTGGTTACGTTTCGGCGCACGGAACGGCAACAGATAAAGGCGATATTGCAGAAAGTAATGCGACCGCGAACATTTTTGGTGAAGTGCCAATCAGTTCATTGAAAAGCTACTTTGGTCATACGCTTGGAGCGTGTGGTGCCATTGAGGCTTGGTTGAGCCTAGAAATGATGCATTCCGGTTGGTTCAGCCCAACATTGAACCTTGAAAACATCGACGAACGCTGCGGTAAACTCGATTACATTACAGGTTCTGGTCGCGAATTGAATGTTGAGTATGTAATGAGTAATAACTTTGCCTTTGGCGGAATCAACACTTCAATCATCTTCAAGAAAATCTGAGCTTAGCTAGATAAAACTCAAGACAAATAAAAAGGGTCAGTAACCAAGTTACTGACCCTTTTTTCAATCTAGCTAATGCTCAATTAAGCGTTAGCTTCACGCTCAGCGATGAACTCAAGAGCCATCTTAATGCGAGCGATTACGCGCTCTTTACCAACAAGCTCCATCACTGCATCAACAGAAGGAGACTGGCCGCCACCTGTTACTGCTACGCGAAGTGGCATACCGATTTTACCCATGCCTACCTCTAGCTCTTCACATACTGCTGCAATCACACCATCTTTGATGTTTGCAGTAGTGAAATCCTCAAGCGCTTCAACCTTAGCAAGAGCAAGCTCTAGTGGTCCTTTAGCAACACCACGTAGGTGCTTCTTCGCTGCGCCAGCTTCAAACTCAGAGAAATCTTCGTAGAAGTAACGAGACTGTTCAGCAAGTTCGATAAGCGTATTACAACGCTCGCCAACTAGCGTGATCACTTCAGTGATAGCCGGGCCATTTGTTGTATCGATCTTTTGTGCATCTAGGTGCCATTGCAGGTATTTAGCAACGTACTCAGGCTCAGAAGTCTTGATGTAGTGGTTGTTCAACCAAAGTAGCTTATCAGTGTTGAATGCAGAAGCAGACTTGCTGATAGCGTTCAGGCTGAAGAATTCAATCATCTCTTCTTGAGAGAAGATCTCTTGGTCACCGTGAGACCAACCTAAACGAACTAGGTAGTTGTTTAGTGCATTTGGTAGGTAACCTTCGTCGCGGTATTGCATTACAGAAACAGCACCGTGACGCTTAGAAAGTTTCGCACCGTCATCACCAAGAATCATTGCACAGTGAGCGAAAGTTGGAACTGGCGCGCCTAGTGCTTCATAGATGTTGATTTGACGAGGTGTGTTGTTGATGTGGTCTTCACCACGTACAACGTGTGTAATACCCATGTCCCAGTCATCCACTACAACAACGAAGTTGTATGTTGGTGCACCGTCTGTACGACGAATGATTAGGTCATCAAGTTGGCTGTTAGAAATTTCAATGCGACCACGAATTTGGTCATCAAATACTACGCTGCCTTCTTTAGGGTTACGGAAACGGATAACGCATGCATCACCTTCTTTTGCTGCTTCGTTTGCTGCAACAATTTTAGGGTGGTTCGCATCGTAACGAGCCATCTCTTTGTTTTCTTCTTGCTCTGCACGAATTTCGTCAAGCAGCTCTTTAGACGCATAGCATTTGAAAGCTTTGTCTTCAGCAAGTAGCTTATCAACCATTTCGTTGTAACGGTCAAAACGCTTAGATTGGTAGTAAGGACCTTCATCCCATTCCATACCCATCCATTGCATGCCTTCTAGAATTGCATCAACCGCTTCTTGAGAGTTACGCTCAAGGTCCGTGTCTTCGATACGCAGAACGAATTCACCACCTTGATTCTTAGCGAATAGCCAAGAGTAAAGTGCAGTACGTGCACCACCAACGTGAAGATAGCCAGTTGGGCTAGGAGCAAAACGAGTTTTAACCGTCATTTAAATACCTTGATTATGTAGGTGATTCTTTTAGTGATTGCCATTACAAAGCCTGCAACAGAAAAATATCACTAAATTTTGGGCGCTATTTTATCACCACCGCTTAAATCTACAATCAGTAGTGAATGATTAATGCGCTGATCTTGTACGAAAGCTATCGTAGAAGGAGCAAACCAATAGCTCAAGCACATGTCAAATGCTCTAAAACGGCAAATTCTCGCCACGCTCGCGATAAACCTCATCTATTCCATCACTCAATATTCCAGCAAATATCAAATTCTTGAATTTATGTTTGACCTTACCCTTACGGGAAGGTTTATGTTAGGCGTAGATGAGAATTGGAGTATCGATATGAACCATTACACAGCTATGCTCAACGGCCTAAATTGCATGGGTTGTGCGAAGAAAGTTCGCACACTGTTTGGCGAATTCGACAACACGACGATCAATGATATATCGCCGACCCACATCGATATTTCTACTCCTTTTAATTACGTTCAACTCAACCAACAGTTAGCGACGCTTGGTTATAGCATGGGCAATAAACTGCACCTTTCGTTATCCGGTCTTAGCTGCGGTAAGTGCGTGAACAAGATGACACAAGCGCTTGAGCAGACCGAGCAAATCTCAGACCTAGAAGTCAGCAAACATGAATTGTCCTTGGTTACTCTGCTTTCAGAATCCGAGCTTATTGAGCTAATCGAAAGTGTGGGTTATCACGCGGCTCCCTACTCTGAGGTTAATGAGCCTTTATCTAATTCAGAAGACGATAAAAAAACAGCGCCAGTGGAGCAGACACAAGATAAACCTGCTGCTAGCCAATATACCTATCACCTTGTTCTTGAGGGAATGACGTGTGCGAGTTGTGTTTCTTCGGTAGAGAAAGCGCTGAAAAAGAATGAGTTCGTCGACCAAGCTCAGATCAACCTCGCTGAACAGACAGCCTTGGTCTTCACATCTGAAACACGTGACGTCATCGAGAGCGCGCTAATAGAATCGGTGAAAAACGCAGGTTACGGTGCCGAGTTCGTTGATGACGCGGCAACTCAACAACAAAAACAGCAAGAACAACAACTTCGTACCCAAAAAGCTTTCCTAAAGAACTCAGTAAGCGCGCTGCTGATCGGTGCTCCAATGATGGCGTGGGGTCTGTTCGGTGGCAGCATGACCATTGCTACATTTAACGACCAATTGGCTTGGGGATTGGTCGGTGTCGTCTGTTTGGTACTGCTAGCCACTTCAGGACGCAGCTTCTTCACGAACGCTTGGCAATCACTGATGCACAAGCGCGCTACTATGGACACGTTAGTTGCTTTGGGTACAGGCGCTGCGTGGTTCTATTCAATGTTGGTTGTGCTGATTCCATCATGGTTCCCAGAACCATCACGCCATGTCTATTTTGAAGCGAGCGCAATGATTGTTGGCCTTATTTCTTTGGGTCACTACATTGAAGCCAAAGCCAAGGCACGCACCACCAAATCTTTGCAGGCACTGATTAATTTACAACCACAAAAGGCTGTGGTTATCGTCGATGGTAAAGAGCAAACCATCGCCGTCGAGGCTATTCAAGTCGGTATGCACGTACGAGTGAAACCGGGAGAAAAAGTCCCTGTCGATGGTGTCGTGGTATCTGGCGAATCTTATATCGATGAATCGATGCTGACTGGCGAACCGCTTCCCAACGTTAAATCAATTAATGATGGCGTTTCAGCAGGTACCATTAATGGTGATGGCAGCTTAATCATTGAAGCTACGGGGATTGGCTCAAGTACCATGTTGGCTCGAATCATTCAGATGGTTCGCCAAGCACAAAGCAGCAAGCCTGAGATTGCGAAGCTTGCCGACTCTATCTCTGCCGTTTTCGTACCAGTTGTGGTCGCGATCGCAGCCATTGCCGCCCTAGTTTGGTTTTTTGTTGGACCACAACCGAGTGCAAGTTACATGCTAGTGGTATCAACAACAGTGCTAATCATCGCCTGCCCATGCGCATTGGGCTTAGCGACACCGCTCTCTATTACTGTTGGCGTTGGCAAAGCCGCTGAGTTTGGTGTTCTGATCAAGGATGCAGATGTGTTGCAATCTGCAAGCAAAATTGATGCTGTCGTATTTGATAAAACAGGCACCCTAACCCAAGGTAAACCAACCGTTCAGCAGGCCTTTTATGGCGACTTAACAGAACAAGAACTGCTGGCTTACGCCTATTCGGTAGAGGTAGGGTCAGAACACCCATTAGCGAAAGCCGTTTGCCAATATGCTGAGAGCTTACAAGTTTCAGCACTACCCCACAGCGAATTTGAAAACCAACGAGGGCTTGGGGTACAGGCAATAATTAACGGCAAGAACGTGCAAGTTGGCTCGCTTAAGTTCCTCACCCAACTCGGTGTCAATACAGACATTGGCGCGGATTTCATCGAGCTTTGTCGTACACAAGCATGGACACCCATCTTCGTTGTAATCGATCAAAAGCTGGAAGGCATATTGGGCATTTCAGACTCGTTAAAAATAGATAGCAAACAAGCCATTGCTCAACTAAAATCCGCCGGAATTCACACCGTACTATTAACGGGCGACAACGACTCTGTGGCTCAAGCAATAGGTAAAAACGTCGGTATCGACGAGGTTATCTCGGAAGTACTACCAGAGCAGAAAGCTCAGCATATTGTTCAGCTTCAACAATATAAGAGCGTTGCCATGGTAGGAGACGGTATTAACGATGCACCAGCTCTTGCTCAAGCGGATATAGGAATCGCAATGGGCAGTGGTAGTGATGTGGCGATTGAAAGTGCGCAAATGACGCTGCTGAACTCGTCGCCACTGTCTGTGAGTAATGCGATCGAGCTCTCCCAGGCGACCGTGAGAAATATGAAGCAAAACCTGTTTGGTGCCTTCATCTATAACTCGTTAGGTATTCCAATTGCGGCTGGTGTGCTCTACCCATTCTTCGGGTTTTTACTTAGCCCTGTCGTTGCAGGCGCTGCGATGGCGATGTCATCAATCACCGTAGTCAGCAATGCCAACAGATTAAGATTGTTCAAACCCACTCATTATAATATCAACAAAAACCATATTCATGAGGTTCACCATGATTCGTAAAGTTATGACTCTTACTGCACTCGCTGCAATTTCAGGACAAGCTCTCGCTACTAATGTACTAAACCATAAGTCTCCATATTGTGGCTGCTGCACAGAATGGACAGAACACATGCAAGACGCAGGTTTCGATGTCACAGAGAAACTCCATGATGACATGAACCCAATCAAGCAGAAGTTAGGAGTAACGCCAGAACTGGCTTCTTGCCATACGGCAGAGATCGACGGTTACGTATTTGAGGGGCACATTCCTGCAGAGGACGTGAAAGCCTTTTTAGAGAACCCACCACGCAATGCGATTGGCTTGGCGGTTCCAGGCATGCCAATGGGCTCTCCGGGCATGGAGTATGGCGATAAGAAAGACGAGTATTCTGTGTATGCGTTTAACGAGAAAGGTCAGGTGTTTGAATACCGTCATTACAACGGAAAATAGAGCGTAATTAGACCTACGAACAGCAATAAAAATAGAGCCTAGCATTAAGTAAACCCAAGACTCTGGTTTACTTACTAGGCTCTTTGCTTTTGGACAGTAAAGCAAATCTTGTCGCGGCACCAACCGGGCTGTTAGTACCACTATGTTTTCGTCGCTAGTTAGCAAAAACTCTATTTAACAAAAAAGCTAATTAGCGAAGAAACTCACTTGGCTAATAATCTAATCGATTAAGCAGCCAAGTGAGTCAGCTTAGAAGCCGTAAGATGCACCGAATACGAATGCGTTGTTTGTTTTAGACGCGCCGTTCGCGAAATCAACTCCGTTAGCTTGGCTACGAAATTCGAAGTAAGGTTGAACACCTTGACGAGTCCATGTTGCACGAAGCTCGTGATCCATAGCTTCAGCATCAATCATGTATACGTTGTTGTAGCTAAGCGCTAGGTCTTCGTTTACAGAGTAAGCAATGCGGTTATCCATGCGGTAATCAGTGTCAGCATCTGCAGAAGTGTCATCGATGTGTGCACGAGTACGGTTACTAATAGAGATACCGTTGTCGAAGTTGTAACCAATTTTAACCAGTGGACGGAACTGAATGCTCTCGCCAGCAGAGAAGACATGTTGGTAACCCGCTGTAACCCATAGGTTGTCAGTGATATTGAAAGCTTGCTCACCACCAACAGTGATGAATGCATTTGCTTGACCAATTGTTGCGTCGCCACCAGTTTCAGCAGCAGTTAGACCTTCAAGGTCGCCAAGTTGGATGCCATCAAACTCAGTGTAAACAGTTAAACCGCCTAGAGAGTTGTCAAACGTGTGGCCAGCTTCTAGAGTCGAAGTCATATCAGAACCGTGGATACGGCCATCGTCGTGAAATTGGATATTACCTGTAACGTAAGAAGAACCAGCGAAAGCACTAGAAGCGAAAGCAAGAGAAAGTGCACTTAGAGCGATAATTTTTTTCATAGTAAACTGCCTTAGTTTAAATTTTTCAGCGACATATCTTCGGTATATCATTCACCTTCGCCGCTTGAGTAATTGGTAGCCTCCCTGGCATGAAATCTATCTTGCTCGATTTAATTTACGTTTCAAAATAAAAAGGCAAGCAGAGTGATCTCTCTCACCATCAAAAAAAGGAAAGTTATTTAACCTAAATAAATCAACAACTTAAAAACATAAAAATAGATAAAAAAAGAAACCCAATAATCAAAACGGATCAAGATCACGTTATTTCACGGCATAAAATTAGATTCAGTTGTTTCAATCACACCTGATTTATAGTTTTTTATGGCGGACTTATTTTTTGAAGAGAAGAATGAGAAGTGCGTCACTTTTGCGATGAAGCTCACCTTATGTGCATTGTTGACGTTATAAACAAAGGTTATTTCTATATGTTTCAGTTTAACGAATGTACCGAACTTAGTTTGGACGAAAAAAAAGCTCCCACTTTTATCTGAGTAAGATAATAGTTAGGGAGCTCATCTATTAATGTTGCTTATCGATTATTTCACCGAAGTCACTCGACTTACTTTCTCGCCACTTTCAGAGATAGAGCGGATGTAAGTTTCGCCTGAAACCGAAGGACGTTGTTGCTCATCGTACGTTAACCAGTTTTCACCATCCGCTGAGTATTGAAGCTCTACGCCAGGGAATTGAACGTTCATCGCTAGCTTGCCATCAATAACTTTTGCCCCCGGAACTGGTAGTCGGTAATCAATACCCGCTTTCTCAAGCTTAGCCAGTTCACGTTGACCAACAATATTCGCGAAGCGATTAAAGTCGTTGTTTAAAGACTGCTTATTTACTAGGTCGGTATCTTGAGAGTATTCAACGCCCACTTTGTAGTCGTTTTCCCAATCAGCTCTGTGCCATGCGCGCTCTGCTGCTGCAAGTACGCGAGGGAACACCATGTATTCATACTGCTCGTCGGTACGTACTGTTTCAGACCAAAGCTGTGCAGACAAGCCGTAGAAAGGTTTTGCTTCAATCTCGCCTTTACCAGTGAAGCCATTGCCGTCACGGTCTAATGAGGTTTCCGCGTTTTGTGGCATGTTTTCTGGTGCGAAGCCAAACATCTTACGAGTATCCGTTGCACGCGTTGCCCAGTAGTAACCGCGCTCTGCTGCGTCAACTTCGTATGGCATATCCATGTATACGTAATCTGGGTTAGAGACAATCACGTCATAACCTTTCGCTGACCAGTCGTACACTGATGAAGTGCCGCCCCAGTAAAGAACGTCCCAGAAGTTAACGCGAGTAGTTTCAGTAGCGAAGCCAGATTCACCCTCTTCCACATACTTCAAGCCATCTTGCCAAGCTTGGAAGTGAGGAATGCCTTTGTCTGCAACAATTTTTGATACTTCTTTTGCAAAGTAGCCAGGCAGGTGACCAAAATCACTCACTGAACCATCAGCAATCAAAGACTGACATTGTGGAGACTGTTGGAATGGCTTGTCTTGCTTGTCTAGCTCAATGTTACCTTTCCATGCCACTTTGTCTTGAGCATCAACATCTTGAAAGCCTGCGCCTAGCTTGATGTTTTTCGCTTCATCACCACCAAAGTGCCAAGTCGTTAGCGGCATACCCGCTTCATTGTGCATTGCTGCAATTTCAGTAATCACTTTATCAACAAAGCGAGTCGATGATTCCATACATGGGTTGATGAAGCTGTGCTTATCGTAGAACTGAATAGTCGTCACGTTTGAAGTATCTTGTGGATCCATCAAGCGATATTCACTTGCTTCAGCTTCTTTGCCTTCCGCCATTAGGCGAGTGTAACGCGCTTCCATTGATACCACAGCAGAACGAGCGTGTGCTGGCATATCAATTTCTGGAATTACTTCGATGCTGCGCGCTTTTGCGTAGCTTAAGATCTCGACGTAATCCGCTTTACTAAAGAAACCAGAGCCAAAGTTGTCTGTTGTTGGACCTGAACCTAGCTGAGGCAGTAAACAGCTTTGCTCTTCCAAATCAAAACAACGATTAGACCCTACATCCGTTAGCTCTGGTAAACCTGGGATTTCTAAACGCCAACCTTCATCATCAGTTAAGTGAAGGTGAAGTTTATTCATCTTGTATGCAGCCATTTGATCTAGCGTCGCTAGGATGGCATCTTTTGAGTGAAAGTTTCGAGCAACATCCACCATCACACCACGGTAATCAAAGCGTGGTGCATCTTTGATCGACAGTTGTGGTAGTGATTCAGCGTTCTGACTGTCTATTAGGCCAAAAATAGACTGAACTGCGTAGAAAGCACCTGTTTTATCAAACGCTTTAATCGCAATCCCCTCTTCCGAGATGCTTAGTTCATAAGCGCCAGATTTTGCTAAATCACCCGTAAACTGAGTAGGAACAACGGCAACACTAACAGGTAGGTCGCCACTCACATCTACGTTTACCACATCTGCACGTTCTTCAATTGCAGCGAACTGCTCAGCATCGAATGCCTCTTTAGGTAGGGCGATACCACCAGCAATACTCACTGAACCTTCCCCCGCTTCTACCGACATTGGGGTTGGTAAAAGCGTTGTTGAAACGTCTTGCGTTGCTAGATCCGCATTCTTTTCGAAACGCGTAACCGCAGTCGCCATGACATTGTTGTCATCAGGTGTACGCTTAAGGTTGTTTCCTTCCAAACCTGTTACGAACGACGCGACATCTTCAGTATTCAATGAAGCAATCATCTTAGGTTCTGCGTTTGGCGCAGTTACGAATGCACCCGGCATAAAGTCAGTTTCAAACAGTTGCCAGTACTCACTCGTTAACGGAAGAATCACTTCTTCACCAGCGGCAAAACCATCGAACTTATCTGTAGGTTCTAGTTTGTGTAGGTCACCCGTTACACGAGTGATTTTAAATTGTTCGTTATCAACATCTAAAATAAGGCGAATACTATGGAAGTAGATAGTCCAATCTTTCGAATCAATCGCTTCACCGTCATTGGTCAGGGTCATGTTCACTTTATTACATGACGCCCACTCAGCACCTAGGTCCTGACAAGCCATGCCTTCATTCGCACCGTGATTGGTTAGAATTTCATATTGCACATCAAGGTTATCAGCCAGTGCATTAACCACCTGTTGCTCAGGTGCTTGCGTTACAGCACAACCCGTCAAACCAGCCAGTACCGCTACAGATAGTAAGTTTCTCTTCAACATCGTATTCACCCATAAATTTAAAATTGAGTTAGAAGCAAAGTGGAGCGCTTCGAAAGTTAGATAAACTATATGGGCTTATTTTTTGCCGTGAATTAAATCAGGTTAATAAAGTGATCGGCTTCAAATCTCAAAAACACTGATAAAATTAATTATATTAAAATCATAAAGTTACAACCTACGGCACTTCCGTCATTTTTATTTTGACGTAAAAACTGAGAATTGAATCACAATCTTTTTAAAGGATTTCATAAAATCGTGTTGTTGGTAGGGAGAAAGGTTTAAGAGTTTGTTCGTGTGGTTATACTTTTCGTACAAACAACGTGACATCGTTCTCAAAAAAAACCGTTAAAAAACGCCGTCAAAATCAATTTTAACGAGTTCATATCTTTTAATAGGAGCTTTCCTTGCGCACATTTTTGTACGTAACTTTATTCGTTCTCGCATTTTCAGCCAAACAAGCTGCGGCCGAGCCTCTTTATTGGCAAGCCAAAAAGGATGATCTGACGCTTACTATCTTAGGTTCTGTGCACGTTGGGGATAAAAGTATGTACCCACTTCCTTCGGCCATCACCGACGCGCTAAAAAACAGTGATGGCTTAGTTATCGAAACGGATATAAGAAAGACAGAGGGTGTCGTTTATCCGACGACCAAAGTGACCACCGCTGATGTATTAAACAAACAACAAAAACAATTATTAACCGACATATCAAAATCATTGGGTATGCCAACGCAACAACTGCTTAACTCACCGCCTTGGGCAACCTCTCTATCGATACAGATGCAGCAGTTAAAAAAACTTGGTTATGGCTCCGCCGGCGGCGTTGATGCGACGCTAGCTTACAAAGCGACTATCCAAGATGTTCCCGTTATCAGCTTAGAGCCGCTTCAATTCCAAATAGACCTGATGACAAAACAAAAGGACGACGGTAAGGAGTGGTTAGTCAGTAGCCTTGAAGAGTTTGACCAAACTGATCGTGTGGTTCATTGCTTAATCGAAAGTTGGAAAGCGGGTGATTTAGCGAAGCTGGAAGCTTTCGCAGAGCTGTCTGAGATGTCACCTGAACTAGAGAAAGCATTTTTAACCGATCGCAATATAGACTGGGCAAACAAACTATCCGCCAATGATTGGAAACTTGACTCGAAAGAGAGCTACTTAATTGTGGTTGGCGCCTTGCACCTAATAGGAGAAGGTAACTTATTGCAGTTGTTAGAAGAGAAAGGTTTCAATGTCACTCAACAATCACAAAGCCAACAGGCCCGGTGTCAATTTGAGACTAGTGACGACAACTAACTAAATTCGATACCATGACCTTCTCATAATATAACCATTACCTAATAACTGAATCATTACACTTAATCGCACCATAACGGTGTTATTATCTTTCTCTCTTTTTATATACGGTGTTGTTCTCATGAAACTAGTACTCTTTGCTTTACCTTTAGCCCTAGCGATCCTCATGCCTACGGTAGTGACGGCTAAAGAAACTTGTACCATCGAACAGTTTCAGGCGATAGACATTCAACCGGATACAAAAGGCGGTGTGTTAGATAAAGAAAGCGGCCAGTTTCTGATCACTGAGAAGCCACCGATGCGCTGTGCCAATATTACGTTCATTACATCGACGACACGCAACCGTATCGCGAGCCAAATGAATAGAAAATTTGAAGCGAGCTTTTACGATGGCCAAACGAGTAACTCTCACTCGGTGACGTTTAACGAAGATGAAATACAGGCGGGTTACATTCGAATTGGTCGAAATAACCCTGTTGAAGCGTATGTTTGCTTTGTTACTTCAGAGACGCCAATCAAGAACATCACGTGTGATGTGAAGTAAACAGATTTTCGGCTGGCTTATTGAGTCAATCCTTTCTCTATACGGGATGTTTAGAACAACAAGAGATTCCCGACTCGCTCCTTCGTCGCTCTAGGGAATGACACATATACCAAAATGCAAAAAAGCCGTAGCCCCCTCTATTACGAGAGTGCTACGGCTTTCTTCAATGTGGCAGTGAAGATCTTATTTTGAACATCAGGCGAACCCCACTTTGGTTCTAATCCTATTTCCAACGCTCTAAAACGACGAAAGCCTGCTCATTGAGCAGGCTTTCTTAATGTGGTCGGTGAAGAGGGATTCGAACCCCCGACCCTCTGGTCCCAAACCAGATGCGCTACCAAGCTGCGCTATTCACCGAGATATCTAACTGGCTGATTGCCTGTCGATGAAGCGTATAATACGGATTCTGAGTTTATCCGCAAGGGCTTTTTTCACTCTTTTTTACAATATCGAATCGTTCGAACAAAAGACGTACAAGTGAAATGCCAATGTGACGAAAAACACACAGTTACCAACAAGTATTTAACTTATGAAACAGGATTGATCCAGATCAGTGAATTGATAACACCAGTTAATACACTAACTCGTGTCATATAACTTTGAGGTATACACATGGACTTTTGGCTAGAACTCCTATTTGGTAATGCGGTGGGGCTATCTTCAATGATAGTAATATTCGGGGCTCTGGGTCTCATGATGTTCTATGGAGGCTTCTTCATCTACAAAGTTATGACTGAAAAATCTCCTCACTAGAATCGCTCAGCCTAAATCATCTACTTTTAAGTATCATTTTCTTTAGGTAGATGTAAAAACGCTTTGCACCGGAGCCGACTTATTGTCTTCTCCGGTTTTTTCATTTTTAAACCCGGCCTCAACTTAGGTATACTTACCTTATCCTTATCCAACTTGAGATACACACTATGTCTCATGATGACGACTTAGATCTATTCCAAGAAATGATGGGCGATGTTAAACGTATCGACCATGACACCGCCGAACACCAGAAAGTACACCGAGTCACAGAATCTCACCTTGCTAAGCGTGAAGCCGCTATGTGGCTGTCTGACGACGAGAAAGACTACTTATCATTAGACTACTCTCCAATGATCAAACCTGACGATGTCATTGCTTATAAAAAAGATGGCGTACAAGAAGGCGTATACAAAAAGCTGCGCTTGGGCAAGTATCCAATTCAAGCCAAACTCGACCTTCACAGGAAAACACTGAAAGACGCTCGTAACGAAGTACTCTCATTTTTACGCCAGTGTTTAAGAATGGATGTTCGCACCGTTATCATTGTCCACGGTAAAGGTGAGCGTTCGAATCCACCAGCAATGATGAAAAGCTACGTGGCAAATTGGCTAACACAAATTAACGATGTTCAATGTGTTCATTCAGCTCAGCAATTTCACGGTGGTACAGGTGCGGTCTATGCCATGCTCAGAAAGAGTAATGACAAAAAGCTAGAGAACAGAGAGCGCCATCAAAAGCGCAGCAGTTGATAAGTTGAGATAGATAAGTAAGCTAATAGCGGTCTTGCATCAAGAGCGATATTTCGTGCCTAGACTCACACCAAGTGCTAAAATTGTCCTCAGTTAACGAATCCCAACTCAAAGCAACTATCCAAAGGTTGCTTTTTGTTTATCTATATTTCCGTTGTGAAACGCTAAGAGAATATCATGTCACAAGAATCCCAAGCTAAACGCCTTAATAAATACATCAGTGAAACTGGTTTTTGCTCACGCCGCGAAGCCGATAAGCTCATTGATGCTGGCCGAGTTACTATTAACGGTAAGATCCCTGAAATGGGTACTAAAGTCTTGCCTGGTGATGATGTTGAGATCGACAATAAACCTGTTCGTTCAAGAGAAAAGCCGATCTACATTGCTCTTAATAAACCAACAGGTATCACCTGTACTACTGAGCGTGATATTCCAGGCAACATCGTCGACTTTATAGGTCACCACAAGCGTATATTCCCTATCGGTCGTCTAGATAAGCCTTCTGATGGTCTTATCTTCTTGACCAACGACGGCGATATCGTAAACAAAATCCTACGTGCAGGTAACAACCACGAAAAAGAATACGTGGTTCGTGTAGATAAACCTATTACGACTGAGTTCTTGAAGCAAATGGGCGCTGGCGTTCATATTCTCGACACTGTTACCTTGCCATGTAAGGTAGAGAAAGAGACCAAGTTCTCGTTTCGCATCACATTAATGCAAGGCCTTAACCGTCAGATTCGCCGTATGTGTGAAGCCCTCGGATATGAAGTCTTTAAGCTTCGCCGTGTTCGTATTATGAACATCTCATTAGACGGCATTCCTAACGGAAAATGGCGCTACCTGAGCGACGAAGAGATTACTGAAATCTTGGCGATGTGTGAAGGCTCAGTAAGTACTGAAGATGCGTCAAAAATGAACGCGAAAGGTCAACGCATTCGTAAAGCGACTGACGCGAAACTTTTTGATAGCCGTGAAGAGAACCAAACTTCAACAGCGCGCCGTAATCAAAACGAGAACCGTACTCGCACTTATCGCGGTAACAATGCGGATGAATTCCGTCATGCGCCTAACTCAAAGCGTGGCCGTAACTCATCGAACGGTGAAAGCGGTGGCGGTGGCAATACCGAGAACTGGAAATCAAACTCTCGTTCAGAGCGTTCTAATTCAGATAAAAACCGTTCGGATCGCAATCGCACAGATCGCGACAATAACGAACGTAGAAGCGGTAAACCGACAAACCGCAGTCCAGATTCAAACAGACCGAACAAGCCTGTAACGAAACGTGTTGGTGGTACTTTAGGTTTGAAAAAGTAGTCAGAATCCTTTCAAAACGGGACTGTCGATAAAGAAACGCCCGCTAGATTAGTCTAGCGGGCGTTTTATTTATGATCATGTACGTTTATCGTTATGGAAAGCGCAAGCTACAGGCATAGTTCAGCAAACTGACCACGCGTAAGTAGTACTAAGTCTTTCGGGTCTAGCTCGATCTCTAACCCTCTCTTCCCTGCACTCACGCATATCGTTTCAAAATCGGTAGCGCTGGAATGAACAAAGGTAGGCAATGCTTTTTTCTGACCAAGAGGACTGATTCCTCCCACCACATAACCTGTCGTTTTCTGAGCAATATCTGGATCAGCCATCTCTGCTTTTTTACCTTTCGCCGCTTTTGCTGCAAACTTTAGATTTAGCTTCTGATCGACGGGAATAACGGCAACCGCCAAATCTTTCGCCACACCACTCAAGCTGAACAAAAGCGTTTTGAATACACGTTTGGGATCTTGACCAAGCGCTTCGACAGCCTCTAATCCATAATTCGTGTTATTCGCATCATGATGATACTGATGCACACTGTGAGCGATTTTCTTTTTCTTGGCGAGATTGATTGCAGGGGTCATAACAAATCCAAACGATAGATAAACAAAAAGCGACGCCGAGGCGTCGCTTTAGTTAAATTTATCATGGTGCTAGAGTCAATCTAATTTAGCACCTAGTGATTCAATTAACTGGGTTCAATTACTTGTAAACCATTTGACCTGAAGGCGCGTACTTGTTCACATCAACAGGGCTGTTTGCTTCTAGGTACTCTTTTAGTACTTCAGCGTCAACAAAACCTGTGTTCACAAAGCCAGGGTGATCAGACAGTTTAGGGTAACCGTCACCGCCAGCAGCGTTAAAGCTTGGTACCGTAAAGCGGTATGTTTCATCTAAACGAAGCTGCTTGCCACCGATGAAGACATTCGATACTTCACCGTCAGCGACAGTCATAGAAATACCTGCAAACTGTGCATAAGCACCTGAATCAACAGGTTTAGTCGCCACTACGTTTAGGTAATCTAGAACTTCTTTACCAGTCATATCAGTGTAAGTCAGGATGTTTGCAAAAGGCTGTACTGTTAGTACATCTTTATAAGTCACATCGCCGGCTTCAATTGAGTCACGAACGCCACCAGAGTTCATCACAGCGAAGTCTGCTTTTGCACGCTCCATGTGAGAAGTAGCAATCAAACGACCCAGATTAGTTTGTTGGAAGCGAACTACGTTACGGTCACCTTCAAGCTTGCCATTTGTCTCAGCGATTTGAACTTCTAACTGAGCTTGGCCCTGTTCTTGGAAAGGACGTAGGAATTCAAGCAGCTCTGGATCTTGTGCGATTTCATCTTGAATAAGAACTCGTTGCTTCTTGCCGTCAATCTTAACTTTCTTCTTAAGGTTAACGGGAACCAAGTCGTAGCTCACCATCTCTAGTTCGCCGTTACGGAATTCGTAATCAGCACGGCCTACGTACTTGCCCCACTCGTGAGCTTGAACGATGTAAGTACCGTTTTGAACGTCTGGTTTACACTCATCACCCGGCTTGAAGTTTTGCTTCGCAACGTTAGGGCCTTCCATACATACAGGCTCTTGAGAGTGACCACCAACGATCATATCTAGATCGCCTTCATTTAGGTAACGAGCTAGTGCTACATCACCCGGAGCATTAACACCACGCTGACCATTTTCGTAGTGACCCATGTGAGTCACAGCGAAGATAAGATCTGGTTTTTCTGTTTCTTTAAGTTCAGCGATCAGTTTCTTCGCTTCTTCTTTAGGGTCACGGAAATCGATACCAGCAATAAATTCTGGGTTACCAATTTTCGCAGTATCTTCAGTCGTTAGACCGATAACAGCAATCTTGATACCTTGCTTTTCAAACATCTCGTAAGCTTGGAATTTACGTTCGCCTGTCGCTTTGTCGTAGATGTTTGCAGATAGCATTGGGAAGTTTGCCCAGTCGATCTGTTTTTGCAGTACGTCTAGTGAGTTATCGAACTCGTGGTTACCTAATGCCATTGCATCGTAACCAATTTTATTCATACCTTTAAAATCAGGTTCTGCATCCTGAAGGTCTGACTCTGGTACACCAGTGTTGATGTCACCGCCAGATAGAAGCAACACGCTACCGCCTTCAGCTTCAACTTCTGCACGAAGTTGGTCAACAAGCGTTTTACGTGCAGACATGCCGTATTCGCCATATTTGTTCTGCCAAAAACGACCATGGTTGTCGTTCGTATGCAGGATAGTTAGCTTATAAGTTTCGTCTTGGTTCCAATCATGAGCTGATTGAGACGCACATCCAGCCAAAGTAGCTAGGATTGCAGCACTTAGTGCTGTTTTTAGAATAAGGCGTTGCTTCATTGTCATACCTTTGAACTTTTTAGGGGAATCCACTGCTTTCTATAATCCATTGCGACTCCTTGTCTGGAGTTCGAACAATAAGACTTCAACATGACTAATCTTAAATTAACATTCTAAATGTAACACGACGATTTCATATTTATGTCGAATTGGTCACGCATAGATCAACAGTTAAGTGTAACAAAATTATGAGATTACACTCAAACTTCCCCTGCATCACAGGCAATCGTTTACTTATAAAGTGTGATGAATGTCAGCAATTCACTACAAACAGGACAGACCTCACACACCTATACCCCTTTCTTAGGGAATCAGAGGCTCTGTTAACAAGAATTTAATCGCCTATCGTAGATTGACGCACTGAAAAACAAGTTCGTGAACAGCCATTCAGACAGCTTAGTCATAGCCCAAATAGGCCGAGGCTTCGGTGAACTCAACGGATGTTCCATTAAAAAACGCCCAACTCTAAGAGTTGGGCGTTTGTCTATTGCAATCAAATAACGAGTTAACATTCTCTAGTTAATACTAGTGACTTAACATCAGATAAAACTATTTAATTTCGATGTGCTCGAAGCCTTTGATAAGGTCATCAAGTGCTTTCATCTGCTTCAAGAACGGTTCTAGTTTATCTAGCGGTAGCGCCGATGGGCCATCACAGCGTGCTTGATCCGGGTTCGGGTGAGCCTCAAGAAATAGACCAGCAATACCCGTCGCAATGCCCGCTTTAGCTAGTTCAACCGTTTGCTCACGACGACCGCCAGATGCAGCACCTGATGGATCACGCATTTGAAGCGCGTGAGTCACGTCAAAGATGATTGGGCTGCCGTTTGATGATTTTTTCATTACACCGAAGCCAAGCATATCAACAACTAAGTTGTCATACCCCATGCAAGAACCACGTTCACAAAGAATGATGTTGTCGTTGCCGCATTCAGCAAACTTATCAACGATGTTACCCACTTGATCTGGGCTCATGAATTGAGGTTTCTTCACGTTGATTACCGCGCCAGTCTTAGCCATCGCTTCAACAAGGTCGGTTTGACGAGCTAGGAACGCCGGAAGTTGGATTACATCAACCACATCAGCAACAGGCTGAGCTTGTGCTTCTGTGTGAATATCAGTAATGATCTTCACGCCAAAAGTATCTTTCAGCTCTTGGAAAATTTTAAGACCTTCTTCCATGCCAGGACCACGGTATGAGTGAACTGAGCTACGGTTTGCTTTGTCGAAAGACGCCTTAAATACATAAGGGATACCCAGCTTCTCTGTTACTTTCACGTAGTGCTCACAGATCTGCATAGCGAGATCGCGAGATTCAAGAACGTTCATACCTGCAAATAGCGTAAATGGCTTGTCATTAGCAATTGGCATATTGCCAATGTGAACTGTTTTCTGTTCCATCATATTCTCTCTAAATAATTATTAATTAGTGAACAACCACTGTCTTTTCGTTCATGACGTTCACTTGAGATTTTAGTAGCTCAGATGCAGGGTCATCTGGGCATTGGTCGATAAAATATTGATAATCCGTAGCAGCGACTTGATGACAGTCTAGCTGCTGATAAATAAAGCCGCGGTCGCGGATTTCATACGGATCATCCGGCACAAACGTTAACGCAAGGTCAGTACACTTCAATGCAAGCGTATAACGCTCTTCTCGCAGCAATGCACTCTTAAGTAACGCTAGCCACTTACCAATAATCGTTGGGTGGTCAGCAACTTCTAAGTGTTCAGCTTTTACCTTAGCTAGTGGGCCATCATGCCCAATAAGCCATGCTCGTAAAGTTTGCACGCCAACGTACTCGCCGTTGTACGGGTTAATGTATACAGCAGCTTGCCCGAACCAACTCACTTTAAGTAAGAATTGAGTTGGGAAAGATACGCCTTCAACAGGGAAGCCTAACTTGCGACCTAGATACAGAAAGATCGCACCAAGACTCACTGGAATGCCTTTTTTTCTCTCAAGTACTTTATCGATAAATGCGTTTTCCGAAGAAAAATACGCATCTTTATCCCCAGCAAAACCCCACTCATAAAAGAATAGTCGAATAAAGGATTCAAATTTCTGCTGTTCATCCGTTTCGTTAACCAAAGCAAACTCGGCGTCTTTCAACAATCTCGCCAACTCTTGTTCTGCCCAACTGTCTTGAGTTTCTGGGTTAATCGCTTTATTTAAGATCAATGCACCTTCAGCTAACTCTAGCTGGTCAAAGTCTTCATCAAAAAATTCGTACATAGGTAGTTAACCGAAATAAGGAGATAATTAACCGAAAAATGTTGGTGTCTTCGTCATTGCAATTTTACCTGCCATCGCTAACCAGCCAAGCGCACCAAAGAAAGAGAACACTCTCAGTAGCTTGTTTTTACCTAGCTTAAGCGCAAAGAAACCCAATGCGATGTAAGCCATAACACAGGTTAGTTTTTCGGTTAACCAGGGTGCTGCTGGTGTAAATGGAATAAAGCCAGTGATAAAAATCAAACCAATACCCGAAAGCAACAGCAATGAGTCATTGATATGAGGGAAACGCTGTAAGAAAGGATGCTTAAGCTTCGGTGAGTTAGCCATCATAAGAACGAAACGAATCGAAAGAAGCAGTGCGCTTATAGCAATCGTTAATAGGTGAAAATGTTTTAGACCTTCGTACATGGTATTCCTTTATATTTTTATATGTCTTTCGTTAACACGAGCCACACAATACCCGTTAATGCTCTGTAGTTCTGCGTAAAATCTCTGTATTTCTGCGTTAAATGCATTATCGAGCTAAGTGTATTTTCGAGTTAAAGGTATCAATTTAGCAAGTTAATCATCTATTGCTCACAAGATGATTAACAGCAGCCTATGAACAGTAACGACCCAATGTCACTCGGTCATTACCACCGTAATCTTTCTCTGTCACAACATCGAGATATCCGAGCGCCTGCATAATCTCACGTACAGCTAAACCTTGGTCGTAACCGTGTTCAAACGCTAACCAACCTTCGTTTTCTAAAAAGCTTCGTGCGTTTTCAGAGATGTATCGAATATCAGCTAAACCTTTATCTTCAGCCACTAACGCTGTGATCGGTTCAAAACGCACATCACCTTGAGATAAATGAGGGTCATTCTTCTCAATGTAAGGTGGGTTAGAGACAATCAACGAGAACTTCACCGCTTCTTTTTCAGAGTTAGCCAGGTTCAAAGGCTCAAACCAACTGCCATGTAAAAAAGTGGCGTTAGTGATATTTAATCGCTGAGCGTTTTCTGTCGCAAGTTGTTGCGCTTCCGGACGAAGATCAATTCCCGTCACTGGTCGGTTCGGCATCTCAGACGCCAATGCCAAAGCAATCGCACCTGTACCAGTTCCTAAATCGAGAATCGCACCTTGCTTGCCATACGTTTTGTCTAACGCCACTTCAACCAAACGTTCCGTATCTGGACGCGGGATTAAAGTAGAAGGAGAGACTTTTAACGGTAGCGACCAAAACTCACGTTCACCAACAATATAAGCCACAGGCTCACCGATTAAGCGACGTTTTAGAAGGATATGGAATTCGGATTCTTGTTCTGAAGTGAGATGCTTCTCAGGCCAAGTCAGTAGGTAAGATCTAGGTTTATCTAAGGCGTGACAAAGCAGTACCGCAGCATCAATCGAGGGCGACGTGTTATCGCCCTCTTGAAGCTGTACGATTGCTGACTTTAAAGCACTTTCAACCGTATATGCTGACTGCATAGTAATTAGTTGTGCTCAGCAAGTGCTGCTAGTTGATCGGCTTGGTGCTCTTGTAGAACAGGATCAAGCAGGCTTTGCATATCACCCTCTAGAACTTCGTTCAGGCGGTAGATAGTTAAGTTAATGCGGTGATCAGAAACACGGCCTTGAGGGTAGTTGTACGTACGAATACGGTCACTACGGTCACCAGAACCTAATAGGTTACGACGTGTATCTGAAATCGCGGCAGCACGACGCTCTTCTTCAGCTTGAACGATACGAGCCGCAAGAACAGCCATCGCTTTCGCTTTGTTTTTATGCTGAGAACGCTCGTCTTGACACTCTACAACTGTACCTGTTGGTAAGTGAGTAATACGGATTGCTGAATCCGTGGTGTTAACGTGCTGACCACCCGCGCCAGATGCACGGAAAGTGTCGATCTTAAGGTCGCCAGCTTTGATTTCTGGTAGATCAGCTTCTGGGATCTCAGGCATAACCGCAACGGTACATGCTGATGTATGAACACGACCTTGAGATTCAGTCTCAGGTACACGTTGTACACGGTGACCGCCAGACTCGAACTTCATTGTGCCGTAAACAGCGTCGCCACTGATTTTAGCGATCATCTCTTTAAAGCCGCCCTGCTCTGAAACATTGCTGCTCATTACTTCGACGCGCCAGCCTTTTTTCTCGGCAAACTTAGAGTACATACGGAAAAGGTTACCCGCAAAGATACCCGCTTCATCCCCACCTGCGCCGGCACGAATCTCTAAGAAGCAGTTACGCTCATCGTTTGGATCTTTTGGAATCAGAAGAATTTGCAGCTCATCAGTCAGACGTTCAATGTTCGCTTTCGCATCTTTGATTTCTTCTTGAGCCATTTCACGCATTTCTGCGTCGTCTTCATTTGCCATCTCTTCAGCAGCTTCTAAATCTTCTTGAGCTTGCTGGTATGATTTAAAGCACCCCGTCACCTCTTCTAATTGAGAATACTCTTTTGACAAGGTACGGAATTTATCTTGATTCCCAAGTACATCGGGATCACCAAGTAGATGTTGAACTTCTTCATAGCGTTCAACAAGTGTTTCAAGCTTTATTAGAATCGAGGCTTTCATAATGTCTTATTCTGTTGGAGGTCGAATATTATTGAGGGTTTTCTAGACCCAAACTCTGTCTAATGACCATTAATTTTGCAGGTTCTCCTTGCTCTGCTGCACTTTGAAGTGCACGCGTTGGAGCATGGATCAATTTGTTTGTGAGCTTATTACTTAGCTCAAGTAAGACTTTCTCAGGGTCACCGCCAGCAGCAAGTGATTGTAAACTCTTACTTAATAATTCTTCTCGGATTTCATTGGCCGATTTACGATAGTCGCGAATACTGTCTACCGCTTGCAGTGAACGCATCCAACTCATGAACGCGGCGCTTTCTTCACTGACTATTGCTTCAGCCTGAATTGCTTCAACTTTACGTTGCTCGATATTGCCATCAACGATCGACTGAAGATCATCAACGGAATACAGGTAAGCATCACTCAGTTCACCGACCTGAGACTCAACATCACGAGGCACAGCGATATCAACCAACAACATCGGTTGATGTTTTCTTGTCTTGAGCGCGGTCTCTACCATGCCCTTACCAATAATAGGTAACGGACTTGCGGTTGAGCTGATCACAATATCCGCTCGATGCAGATGATCAGGAATCTCATTCAGGCTGATCACTTCAGCACCAAATTCTTCAGCTAGCCCTAAAGCACGCTCACGAGTTCGGTTAGCCACAATCATCTTGGTACAACCATTAGCTGACAAGTGTTTAGCAACCAGTTCAATGGTTTCTCCCGCACCCACCAATAACACCGTTGATTCAGCAATTGATTCAAAGATGTGTTTAGCTAACGTACAGGCTGCGTAAGCAACAGAAACAGCACTGCCACCAATTTCGGTTTCAGTTCGAACTCGCTTCGCAACAGAAAATGATTTCTGGAACAGTTTTTCCATTGAAGCATCAACAGATTTGTTCTCTCGCGAATCGGTGTAAGCCTGTTTTACCTGACCAAGAATTTGCGGTTCGCCCAGAACCAGAGAGTCCAGACCACAGGCAACGCGCATTAAATGCTTAATCGCGGCTTGTTCTTCATGGATGTAGATACTCGGTTTTAATTCTTCAGGGCTAACTTGATGAAATACAGACAGCCAATCGATCAACTTGTTTTTTGCCACGCCTTTGACGTCACAATACACTTCAGTTCGATTACAGGTAGAAAGTATGACACTTCCATTTACGTGTGCATTTGCGTTAAGTTGCTTAAGTGCCTCAGATAATTTATCTGGACCAAAAGCGACTTTTTCTCGCAATTCAACCGACGCTGTATTGTGATTGATACCTACGGCAAGCAAAGACATGTATCAGAAGTTCTCGATCAGGGAATGGAAACAAGGGGCGAATTTTACTTGATGCATGGCTCTATTTAAAGAGCAAGCGGGATTTGTTTTCCTGAGTTCGTGAATTCAATGCTATAGTTGAAGCGTTTTTTAGATAAATTTGAACAAGTTGTGAGCAAATATGAGCAAGCTTCGTAAAATCACGTCTCTTATTTTTATGACCATAATTATGGTGGGTTGCTCGTCTATACCAGAACAACCGACCAGCGTTGAGTGGCAAAGTCACCAAAACCGTCTTCTACAGATAGAAAACTACCAAGCCTCAGGCAAGCTCGCTTACATTTCTCCAGAGCAACGCCAAAGCCTTAATTTCATTTGGAAGCACTCCCCAAATCAAAGCCAATTGAGACTGACCACTTTCCTTGGTCAGACCGCCTTGAACCTCACGATTGACAACTCGGGTGCCAAAGTAGTCACTTATGATGATCAGGTATTCACCCATGCAAGTGCATCTGTATTGGTAGAGCAACTTACTGGATTGCAGATCCCCATTGATCACCTGCCGCAATGGTTCCTTGGCATTCCCGACCAAGCAGATAGCTACCAACTCAACAGCACCAACACGCTTGAATCTCTGTCTAAACAAGTCAGCAGTCAATTATGGACACTGAATTTTGCTAACTATCGCAATACAGAGATGCCGAGTAAGCAACTATCAGATGAAGACAACGCAAAGGTAGAGACAATTCCCCTCCCTACTCGATTGTCATTCAAGCAAGACGAGAACAAAATCAACATTGTAGTTTCGAAGTGGACACTGAAAAAATGATAACAACGCCAACGCACTGGCCTTCGCCAGCTAAGCTGAATTTATTTCTCTATATCACTGGCCGACGCGACAATGGCTATCACGAACTTCAGACCCTATTTCAGTTTGTCGACTTTGGCGATGAACTTACGGTTACCGCAAACCGAGAAACAAGCTCGATAACAATCACACCTGAAATTCCAGGTGTTGCGACAGAAGATAACCTGATTTGGAAAGCCGCAACTGCCCTTCAACAACATACATCGACGACTTTCGGTGCGGATATTCAGTTAAAGAAAGTGCTTCCTATGGGAGGTGGCATTGGCGGAGGTTCTTCAAATGCCGCAACCGTGTTAGTCGCTCTCAACCATTTATGGCAACTCAACCTGTCTGATGACCAGTTAGCAGAGATTGGCTTAAAGCTTGGTGCAGACGTTCCGGTCTTCGTTAGAGGCCACGCCGCCTTTGCTGAAGGTGTTGGTGAACAACTGCAACCCGCTAATCCGGATGAAAAATGGTATCTCGTTGTTAAACCTCAAGTGAGCATAGCAACTGTAGATATATTCACACATTCAGAATTAACTCGAAATACGCCGAAGCGAGCACTATCAACGCTTCTAGAGCAAGAATACGTAAACGATTGCGAAAAAATTGTGCGAATGCTGTACCCAGAGGTTGATAAGCAACTTTCATGGCTGCTACAATACGCGCCGTCGAGATTGACTGGTACAGGTTCGTGCGTTTTTGCTGAATTTAGCAGCAAAAAAGAAGCCGAACTGGTGCTAGAGCAACTACCTGACACAGTTTCCGCGTTTGTCGCGAAAGGACGAAACATTTCGCCTTTGAAAGAAACTTTGGCTGAATACCAATCAGCCCACCCACAATCTATTTAAAACTGGACGCAACCCGAGGTTTCCACCGTGCCTGATATGAAGCTATTTGCTGGTAACGCAACACCTGAACTAGCCCAACGTATTGCTGATCGTCTATACATCTCTCTTGGCGATGCTACTGTAGACCGTTTTTCTGATGGCGAAGTCGCTGTTCAAATCAATGAAAACGTTCGTGGTAGCGATGTATTCCTGATTCAATCAACTTGTGCACCAACCAATGACAACCTTATGGAATTGGTGGTAATGATTGACGCAATGCGCCGTGCTTCTGCTGGCCGTATTACTGCTGTAATCCCTTACTTCGGTTATGCCCGTCAAGATCGTCGTGTACGTTCTGCTCGTGTGCCTATTACTGCAAAAGTTGTTGCAGATTTCCTTTCTAACGTTGGCGTTGACCGCGTTCTTACTATCGACCTACACGCGGAGCAAATCCAAGGCTTCTTCGATGTACCTGTTGATAACATTTTCGGCACTCCAGTTCTTCTAGAAGACATGGCTAACCGTGGCCTAGAAAACCCAGTAGTGGTTTCTCCAGACCTTGGTGGTGTTGTACGTGCTCGTGCTACAGCTAAAGCGCTAGGTGATGTTGACATCGCTATCGTTGATAAGCGTCGTCCACGTGCTAACGTTTCTGAAGTAATGAACCTAATCGGTGATGTTGAAGGTCGTGACTGCGTTATCGTTGATGACATGATCGATACTGGTGGCACACTGTGTAAAGCAGCTGAAGCGCTTAAAGAGCGCGGTGCTAAGCGTGTATTCGCTTACGCAACTCACGCAGTATTCTCTGGTACTGCTGCAGAAAACATCCGCAATTCAGTTCTAGACCAAGTTATTGTTACCGATTCAATCAAGCTTTCTCCAGAAATGGCAGCGACAGGTAAAGTGACTGAGCTAAGCCTTTCTCGCATGCTTGCTGAAGCGATTCGTCGTATCAGCAACGAAGAGTCTATCTCTGCGATGTTCAACTAATCAAAGCTCTATAGCTTTGCTTTAGCAGAACAATCTGAAAAAGATATTAAGCACTTCATTCGATGAAGTGCTTTTTTTATATCTAATACCAATCACAGTAAGTAAGTATTCAGAAATAGCGCAGGAAAAAAGCTTGAGAACAAGGCGTGATTTTTTGATAAGTAGTTATTCTACAATCAAAAATTATAACGCAGTTATCGAGCATTTTAACCAGCTAGGGTGACCAGTTATTTACTACGATTGGTATAACGACCACAAAGTGAATTTGACCACAGTTTGAATCATTGAGTTGCTATCAGCTAGCTCGCACCTTTTTCATAAACTGTGATATCATACGGCGCTTTTTGAAATCCCAAGAGAGATCCATACCTTGAGCCAACAAATAAAACTTCTCGTTGGACTGGCTAATCCAGGTCCAGAATACGCCAAAACTCGCCACAATGCGGGTGCTTGGGTAGTTGAAGAATTAGCACGTGTACACAACGTGACACTGAAGAACGAACCAAAGTTCTTTGGCCTAACGGGTCGTATCATGGTTCATGGTGAAGATCTTCGTTTGCTGATCCCAACGACTTTTATGAACTTGTCAGGCAAAGCTGTTGCGGCCTTAGCAAAGTTTTACCAAATTAAACCAGAAGAGATCATGGTCGCTCACGATGAGTTAGATCTTCCTCCAGGTATTGGAAAGTTTAAAAAAGGTGGTGGTCATGGTGGACATAATGGTCTGAAAGACATCATCAGCAAACAGGGTAACAATAAAGAATTCTATCGTCTTAGATTAGGCATTGGCCATCCAGGACACAAAGATAAAGTTGCAGGTTATGTATTAGGCAAAGCTCCTGCGAAAGAGCAAGAGTGTATCGAGGCTGTCGTTGACGAATCGGTTCGTAGCCTAGACATCTTATTGAAAGATGGCCTACCAAAAGCACAAAATCGCTTACATACGTTCAAAGCAGAATAAGGTTTATATCATGGGTTTTAAATGTGGCATCGTTGGTCTACCAAACGTTGGTAAGTCAACTCTGTTTAACGCACTGACTAAAGCAGGCATCGAAGCAGCAAACTTTCCATTTTGTACGATCGAACCAAACACAGGTATCGTTCCGGTTCCAGATCTACGCTTAGATGCATTAGCAAAAATTGTTAATCCACAGAAGATCCTTCCAACGACAATGGAATTCGTAGATATCGCAGGCCTAGTTGCTGGCGCATCTAAAGGCGAAGGTCTAGGTAACAAGTTCCTAGCTAACATCCGCGAAACTGATGCTATCGGTCACGTTGTACGCTGCTTTGAAAACGAAAACATCGTTCACGTTTCAGGCAAAGTATCACCTATCGAAGATATCGAAGTGATCAACCTTGAGCTTGCTCTTGCCGATCTAGATAGCTGTGAACGTGCAATATTCCGCAATGCTAAAAAAGCAAAAGGCGGCGATAAAGACGCTAAATTCGAAACTACGGTTCTTGAAAAGCTACTACCTATCCTGACAGAAGGTGGTATGGCTCGTACTGTTGAACTTGCTAAAGAAGAAGTAGCGGCGATCGACTACCTTAACTTCCTAACGCTTAAGCCAACAATGTACATCGCAAACGTTGCTGAAGATGGTTTTGAAAACAACTCTTACCTAGACGCAGTTCGTGAGTACGCAGAAAAAGAGAACAACGTTGTTGTTGCTGTTTGTGCTGCAATCGAATCTGAGCTTTCTGAACTTGACGATGAAGATCGTGAAGAGTTCCTTGCAGACATGGGTATCGAAGAACCAGGCCTTAACCGAGTGATCCGCTCTGGTTACGAACTACTTACTCTTCAGACTTACTTCACTGCAGGTGTTAAAGAAGTTCGCGCTTGGACGATCCCTGTAGGTGCGACTGCGCCACAAGCTGCAGGCAAGATCCACACCGACTTCGAAAAAGGATTCATCCGTGCAGAAGTAGTTGGTTACGAACATTTCATCGAATTTGGCGGTGAAAGCGGAGCAAAAGATGCAGGTAAATGGCGTCTTGAAGGCAAAGAATACATCGTTAAAGACGGTGATGTTGTTCACTTCCGTTTCAACGTTTAATTACCGATAAACATCTAATAAAAGGCCAGTGAATTCACTGGCCTTTTTCGTTTTCGCTCTTTCTAAAGAGCTTCTTATCCAAAACTTAACTTCCTATATATATCGGCATTTGAACCTATTTCTTGCTGACAAATACGCCTCTTTGACTAAAAAGAAACCGAACAGATGTTTATTCGTGATTTATTCAAAAAAAAAGTTGACGGGTTTCACTCAACTCCGCATAATGCGCCCCGTTCACAACGAAGCGGCAACGTCTCGAAATGAGCAACAATTTGGAAATGGCTACTTAGCTCAGTTGGTTAGAGCACATCACTCATAATGATGGGGTCGCAGGTTCGAATCCCGCAGTAGCCACCATTTCCTAAGCACTCTGTTTGTTATTAAACGTATGTCTTTTGACAACAAAGAGTTTTTAGGAAATAAAGCGGTCGTGGCGGAATTGGTAGACGCACCAGATTTAGGTTCTGGCGCCGAGAGGTGTGAGAGTTCAAGTCTCTCCGACCGCACCATTATTTAGATATCTTAAATGATATCATTGTTGGGCTATCGCCAAGCGGTAAGGCACTGGCTTTTGATGCCAGCATTCCCTGGTTCGAATCCAGGTAGCCCAGCCACAATTTAAAGTGTAATTATCTTTAAAAAGATAATGGCATTGGAAGCGAGATTATATTATATTACTTCGCTCTCAGATGGCTACTTAGCTCAGTTGGTTAGAGCACATCACTCATAATGATGGGGTCGCAGGTTCGAATCCCGCAGTAGCCACCATTCTTTCTTTATGAAAGAAAAAGTACAAACAACGTTATATTGAAT
>NZ_JBFRVM010000092.1:0-2400 GCF_041475145.1 Vibrio sp. 10N.222.49.A3 | reverse complement strand
TCAAACGGATTCTCCTTATCCGGAGGGAACTGCATCAAAAACACCATGACCTGGCGAACACAATGCCGCCTGATGAACTCGTGCAAGATCACTCGCCAGCAATGTATTGAAGGTCGAGCCACCCGCACCATTAATGGCATTCCCACCACGCTCAATTGTTGGAAATATCGGATAGACCATCATTGTGACCGCC
Source organism: Vibrio sp. 10N.222.49.A3 (assembly GCF_041475145.1). Taxonomy (NCBI): domain Bacteria; kingdom Pseudomonadati; phylum Pseudomonadota; class Gammaproteobacteria; order Vibrionales; family Vibrionaceae; genus Vibrio; species Vibrio sp. 10N.222.49.A3. The sequence continues at coordinate 2,207 of NZ_JBFRVM010000092.1, read as the reverse complement.
CTAATACCTGCGCAAACCTCCCGAAAGACTGTACGACTCAAACTCAACATTGCAGCCTTAAGCAAAATGGGGTGTGCATCGAGCAAGAGGTCACAAAGCGTTGTGCTGAGAAGACATGCCGAGCCACTGATCTGCAATGTGGGGAGCACTCCTTCTGTCTTGACGGGGAGTGTTACGAGGAGGCGCCCAAATTGAATAACAATTTTGATAAGTCCGTTGCGGCACTGGCAGGACTTGCCGAAGCCGTGAAAGACATCGGCGACCCACCCAAAATATTCACGGGAAAGCCGATGAAGTGCAGTAAGAAACTCGCGGGCTTCAACGATTGTTGTAAAGACTCAGGATGGGGGCAAGGATTGGGAGCGAAATGCAGCGAAGCGGAAGAAGCGCTGGGGGAAGCCAAAGAGAAAGGCTTAACCCTGTACGTGGGGCAATACTGCGCCAAGAAAGTGCTGGGTGTCTGCACCCGTAAAAAGCGCAGTTACTGCGTTTACGACAACAAGCTGGCCAAAATCATCCAAGAGCAAGGGTCTCTTCAGCAACTGGGTAAACGGTTAGGCAGTGCTAAAAATCCCACCTGCGCCGCCATTACGCCCGAAGAACTGGGTCAAATCAATTTTGAATACATTGATTTTAAAGAGTTCTACCCGGAAATGCGTGCCAACACCAACCTCCCCAACTTTGATGAAATCAAGAAACGACTTCAAAGTGCCACGGGCGGATAACCGCCTCCACGGAATCAAGGTCTATGATGATGAAAAAACCTCTGCTTTGCGTCATTACCCTAGCGCTGCTGACTCACCTCCATCCAGCTCTTGCTCAAGAAACCCCTCCTGGGTGGCGCTGGTACAACGAGCCAAAGGCAATGCCCGTAACGCCCAAACCTAAGCCGCTACCAAGCAACACTCAAACCACCGTATCAAGCCCTAAAACGTTATCGGCGACCGAACAGATGGCCTGGTTTCACTCTGTGCATATTGAAGCGCAAAACGACGCGGCCATTCATCCCAAAGATAAAGACAAGCTCGCGAAGTTTTTAGCGTTAAATCATTTTATCACGGACCAAACCGACCAATTAGGCATGACCTTTAAAGCGCTGCTGCTCGAAAGACCTGAGTTCTCTTACACCAAAGACCATCCGACAGAGCAAGCGGCAAGACAGGTGTATTTAGCACTGGAGGATAAGAAGAAGACCGACGCGGTTGAAAAGATGAAACAAGACGGATGGGGCTTTTTCTTTGTTTATGAAGGAAAAGATGCGCTAAGCCAGCAACTCGCCCCGTCCATTCAAGCGTTTGCTGACCAATACCATTTTGAGCTCCTTGGGATCAGTAATGATGAAACCTTCATCACTCACCTCAAAGAAAACCGCCACAACCAGGGAAAAGTCACGGTGCCTTTTACGCCCGCCTTGATTTTGGTGCATCCAAGCACTGGAGAGATGAAGCCACTGGCGTACGGCTGGATAAGCCAAAATGATTTAATTGGGCGCTTTTACAACGTCGCCACCGACTTTGAGCAATCGAATTTTTAAAGCAACTTCATCCATATCGCTCTCTTAAATGATGTTCCGTTTCTTTTATTTCTTCTTTTCCCCTAAAACGTCAGGAGGCGCTATGCCATTTCTTCGTACCCTTGTGCTGGCTTTTTTGATTCATGCCGCCAGCGCACACGCGGCCATGCAAAACCAATATGCCCTGGTGTTCTTTTTTGAAAGCACCTGCCCGTACTGCCATAAAACCGCGCCTAAAATCACTCGCCTTAGCGAGCGATTTCAATTACCGGTTTATGCCTTCTCTGTTGACGGGCCGGGCCTTCCTGGGTTTGAGGTCCCTATTCCTGTCACACCAGAGATAGGCAAGACCTTTTTCCCAAGCCAGAGGAAAACGGTCATGCCTGCGACCTTCTTAATGAACGTCAACAGCCGTAAGTTCTCACGTTTGAGCATTGGAGACGTACCAGAAAGCACGCTTGCCCAAAGCATCCAACAAGCCTTAAGCGATCCGCGAGTGCAGGAGGCGCTGCAATGAAACGTTCACTTTTCCACCATTTATCCACCATTTCGGTGCATAAGCGAGTTATTCCTTTATTTCTCATCAGCTTATCAAGCGTAAGTCACGCCGACACCAACCACTCACTGGCCCGCTTTTTTGATAACTCAGGGTACAACGCCAACGTCTCAAACCCAACGGCTTACCAAGGGCAAT
>NZ_JBFRVM010000091.1:0-2002 GCF_041475145.1 Vibrio sp. 10N.222.49.A3 | reverse complement strand
ATTGCCCTTGGTAAGCCGTCGGGGTTGAGACGTTGGCGTTGTACCCTGAGTTATCAAAAAAGCGGGCCAGCGAGTGGTTGGTGTCGGCGTGACTTACGCCTGATAAGCTGATGAGAAATAAAGGAATAACTCGCTTATTCACCGCAACGGTGGACAAGTGGTGGAAAAGTGATCGCTTCATTGGAGAGCCTCCTGCACTCGCGGATCGTTAAGGGCGTTCTGAATGCTTTGGGCAAGCGTGCTTTCTGGTACGTCTCCAATGCTCAGACGTGAGAACTTACGGCTGTTCACGTTCATTAAGAAGGTCGCAGGCATGACCGTTTTTCCCTGGCCTGGGAAAAAGGTTTTGCCTATCTCTGGTGTGACAGGAATAGGGACCTCAAACCCTGAAATACCCGGTCCATCGACCGAGAAGGCGTAAACCGGTAATTGAAATCGCTCGCCAAGGCGAGTGATTTTAGGCGCGGTCTTATGGCAGTACGGGCAGGTGCTTTCAAAAAAGAACACCAGGGCATATTGGTTTTGCATGGCCGCGTGGGCGCTGGCGGCATGAAGCAAAAAAGCCAGCATAAGGGTACGAAGAAATGGCATAGCGCCTCCTGACGTTTTAGGGTAAAAGAAGAGTGAACATCATTTAAGAGAACGGTCTGGACGAAGTTGGGTGTGTTGTATCAAACGTTACAGACTTGCCATACTGGCTCTGTTTATGGCGTTTGGTGGTTTTATACGGATTGATTCGCTTTAAAAATCCGATTGCTCAAAGTCGGTGGCGACGTTGTAAAAGCGTCCAATTAAATCATTTTGGCTTATCCAGCCGTACGCCAATGGCTTCATCTCTCCAGTGCCGGGATGCACCAAAATCAAGGCGGGGGTGAAAGGCACCGAGACTTTGCCTTGGTTGTGGCGGTTTGCTTTGAGGTGAGTGATGAAGGTGTCATCATTACTGATGCCCAATAATTCAAAATGGTATTGGTCAGCAAACGCTTGAATGGATGGGGCGAGTTGCTGGCTGAGCGCATCTTTTCCTTCATAGATAAAGAAAAAGCCCCATCCGTCTTGCTTCATCTTTTCAACCGCTTCGGTTTTCTTCTTATCCTCTAGTGCTAAATACACCTGTCTTGCCGCTTGCTCGGTCGGATGGTCTTTGGTGTAAGAAAACTCAGGTCTTTCGAGCAGCAGGGCTTTGAAGGTCATGCCTAATTGGTCGGTTTGGTCCGTGATAAAATGATTCAACGCTAAAAATCTCGCTAACTTGTCTTTATCTTTAGGGTGAAGGACGGCATCGTTTTGCGCTTCGATATGCACCGAGTGAAACCAGGCCATTTGTTCGGTCGCCGATAACGTTTTAGGGCTTGAGACAGTCGTTTGAGTGTTATTTGGCAGTGGCTTTGGTTTGGGTTTGTCGGGCCTTGCTTTTGGTTCGTTGTACCATCGCCACCCTGGAGGAGGTTCCTGAGCAAGAGCGGGATGGAGGTGAGCAAGCAGCGTTAGGGTAATGACGTAAAGCCATGTTTTTTTCATCATCATAGGCCTTGGTTAAGTGCGGCAAAGCGATTAAGAGGTTACACACTTGGGTCTTTCGCGTAAGTGGCGCATCTGCTGTGGTGATGGATTGCGCAGCGTGAGTAAGTACTGAAGGTATTTATCGTGCAGCAAAGCGTGGTGTTTCGACCACATACCTTACTCACTACTAAAGTAGTGAGTCTGTTTCTCAATGTTTTCTATCAGCTCTCGATATTCATCCAGCCTTTTCGTGATGTCGGGATAGTGGTCTAGCTGTTTGATGTGTATCACATCACTTGGAATGAGGCGTAAAAGCGTCAAGGTGTTGAGTAAAAAATTTTGAAGGGGTTTGATAAGCATAACGATGTCCTTCTTGAGCATTGAGGTGTGTATGTCATGGTGTGCCGTTGGTATAGAGCCGCCTGTTATCCGCCCGTGGCACTTTGAAGTCGTTGCTTGATTTCATCAAAGTTGGGGAGCTTGGTGTTGGCACGCATTT
>NZ_JBFRVM010000090.1:0-28782 GCF_041475145.1 Vibrio sp. 10N.222.49.A3 | reverse complement strand
AAGTGAACGGCATTAAGCCTGAGGCTCCCTTTATTTCGTTTTGTTTTCTAGGCTAAGCCAAGCTTATACCTCAACAGGCTTCGCTCTAAAGCTCTTGAACAGCTTAACCAGAATAGGACTAGATAGAACCAATACCGCTAAAATGGTGAAGGTCATTGTGATAGGGCGTTCCCAAAGGAAGCTGAGTTCACCATCACTGATCATCAGTGCGCGTCTCAAGTTCTCTTCCATTAAACCACCTAATATGAAGCCAAGCAGTAACGGTGCGAGCGGGAAGTTGGCCAGCCTTAACGCTATCGCCGCCATTGCCACAATTAGCATCACAAACACATCCATCGTGTTGAAAGACACCAAGTACACGCCTGTGATTGAGAAGAAAATAATCATTGGCAGTAGTACCGTTCTTGGTACCGCTAGCAGTTTAGAGATGTAAGGGATTAAAGGCAGATTCAAGATAACCAGCACGATGTTGCCAAAGTACATCGAGATAATTACCGACCAGAATACATCTGGGTGCTCAACGAACAAGCGAGGACCGGGTTGGATGCCATAAGCGATGAGTGCACCAAGCATAATTGCTGTAGTACCAGAGCCCGGAATACCGAGTGTCAGTAGCGGAACGAATGAACCACTCGAAGCTGCATTATTTGCTGATTCAGGAGCCACAAGACCACGAATACTGCCTTTACCAAACTCTTTCTGCTTGTCTTTTGGTGCTAGGCTGCGTTCCATTCCGTAGCTTAAGAAAGCTGCGATAGTCGCGCCAGCACCCGGAAGCACGCCAGTGAAGAAGCCAAGAATTGAAGAACGAATCGAAACGGGCGCGACTTCTTTGAACTCTTCTTTGGTCACTTTCATGCTGCCAATATCGGCCATCTTTTGGCTTTCTTCGCCGCTGGTGTCTTTCTCTGGTTTCAAAATACCCATTAAAGTCTCACCTAAAGCGAAGGTTGCCATAGCAAGAAGTAGGAAACTAAAGCCATCCATTAGGTCTGTTAGGCCAAACGTGAAACGCTCAACACCAACGCCTTTGTCGATACCAACAGTAGATAACATCAAACCAAGAATGGTCATCATCCATGCCTTTATTACCTGACCTGGGCCTGCAAAAGCCGCTACAGCCGATAGACCTAACAACATCAATGCAAAGTAGTCTGACGACTGGAAGCTCAATGAGACACTTGCTAGAGCCGGTGCTGCAATCAAAAGCATGATTGCTGACAGAGTACCGCCAGTGAAAGAAGAGTAGGCTGCTAGTGCCAACGCTTTACCTGCTTGGCCTTTTTGTGCCATTGGGTAGCCGTCGAATGCGGTTACTACCGTTGAAGAACAACCTGGAGCATTGATTAAGATTGATGACGTTGAGCCACCAAATACTGCGCCGTAGTACACACCTGCCATTAAGATTAAGCCAGAAGAAGGGTCTAGGCCGTATGTAATCGGGATCATCAACGCGATTGCTGAAATTGGACCTAGCCCCGGGAGCATACCAATGAAGGTACCCACGAAGCAGCCCACAATTACCATCATGATGTTCATTGGCATCACAGCGGTAGAAAGTCCTTGTAAAATTCCGTCTAACATAATGTTATCCCTACCAAAGAGTGAAGATTAAGCCAGGCTCTAGGTAGATATCTAAGCCTTGAGTTAATAATAAAAAGAACGCGATAACGAAAGGAAATGACGCGCCAAATAAAATAGATTTACGGCGCTCACCCAATAGGTAAAAGCCAGCAAGCAAGAAGAAGCTAGTTGCTAAAACAAAGCCAAGATAAGTCAGTCCAACACCGTACAAAGCCATCAACACTAAAAAGCCAATGAGCAGCTTCCAGTTCAACGGCGTGGTGTCGCATGAAACCTTCTGGTCCGGTTGTCCTGTAACTAGTAGGATCAACGACAGGCCGATGCCGATAAACGTTAATAGGGTAGGTAAAGTTCTTGCTGTGAAGGGTTCGTACTCGTCACCGGGGAACAAAGGAATTAGCGTGGTTTGGTAGCCATAGCACAAGCACGCCAGCATAAAGATCATGGCTCCGATGCGATCCTTTGAAAGCAAAGATTCCTTACTCAGAAATTTGGTTGGTAAGTCCGACATATCCAACTCCATTTGGGGTGGTATAAATAGTAAAAAAGCCGTACATGAGCGAGTTAATGAAGAATGTCTGGGATCACTAACCAAAGGTAAGCGAATTACGGTACTGGTTTATCAGCCACTTGCGTTTACAACGAATCGGCAAGCGTTAGTAATACGTCTACGAATAAACAAAGGAGTTTGAAGTTAACTCATGTACGGCGAAACAAGGAAAGAGTAAGAGGGCACATAGACCCTCTATGGTTGTTAGTTATTTCAAGAAACCAAGCTCACGCATTAGGTCGCCCATCTGTTTTTCTTGGTCTTCTAGGAAGGCGTAAAAATCTTTGTCAGCTTTGTAGTTGTCAATCCAACCGTTACGGTCACGAACCACTTGCCATTCATCGGTCTTGTACATCTTGCCTAGAGCTACATTCCACTCGTCGATTTTCGCTTGGCTAGTGCCAGGTGCCGCGAAGAAGCCACGCCAGTTAGCAAATACTGTTTCGTTGCCGTACTCAGTTAGTGTTGGGATGTTTGGTGCCGCATCAAGACGCTTTGGTGCCGTTACCGCCAATACTTTTACTTGGCCTGATTTAGACATTTCTAGCACTTCACCAAGGCCTGTCGAAAGCAGTTGTGTTTCGCCAGATAATAGAGCTGCCATTGCTTTACCACCTGCATCGTAAGCAATGTATCGCACTTTCTTCGCATCAAAACCTTCGCCTTTGAACGCTGCCGCCACAACAAGGTGATCCATGCTGCCTCGAGCCGAGCCGCCTGCAATTTTCACTTTACGTGGGTTGCTTTCGAATTCTTTTACTACATCTTCCCAAGTGTTGTACTTCGAATCCGCAGACGCAACGATTGCGCCATAGTCGGCAATAGTTGCTGCTACAGGAGTTAGGTCGCGGAAAGATTGTGGGAAGATCCCCGTTAGTGAACGAACAACGATAGGCGTTGAGTTCACCATTAGCGTGTCTTCTTGACGTTGAGCCGTCTCGATTAGGTGTGCAATGGCTTTACCGCCACCACCACCAGACAAGTTTTGGAAAGAGACATTTTCTACGATGTCGGATTTAACTAATACATCACCCGTACCACGAGCCGTCATATCCCAACCGCCACCAGCGCCGCCAGGGATTAGGAAGTGGATTTTTTCTACGTCAGCAGCAAAAGTGTTAAAAGAAAAGGTTGCTGCGATGATAGAAGCCGCAAGAGTAGGTTTCAGTGCCTTGAACATGGTTCACGTTCCTTATGTAGGGGATCTCTTCAATGGAGAGAAACTTATGTTTTATATCCAGCTGCTAAATACACGAGTAGGGTATTGCTTAGCAGATGACGTTAAAGTTAACGGTGTGTTAAAGAATTGTCTGTAATGCGGTGATATTGAGGATAAAGAACATTGGGTGAATAAAGTTCATAAAGTTCACGGTGGCGCAGCTATAGGATTCTTCAAGAAATAATCACTCTGATTTTTTCTTGAGTTTATTTGAACAATTTGTTCTGACTATTGGTCGATTTATACTGCTGGGTATCATTAAAGTGGGTACTTTATTACGGCACAAAAAGAGATATGGGGAAACGACATTAAATATATAGAATAATGTGTTGCTAGGTGGGTTATGCTACTGTAATAATATAAATATTGCTGGCACGTTACATTTCTGAGCTAATGGTTATTCAAGGATCGAATAATGACAGACAAAAAAATTTCGTTACGATTTACTGTTGGAGGAATGTTTTTACTCGCGACATTTCTTACAGCTGTTGTTGCGGTTTCACTGCAATATTACTTCAGTAAAAAAATGGCGACGGAGAGTACTCTGTCAAAATTGACGATGGTGTCTCATGACCTGAGTGATTATATAGGCGCTATTGATTCTGACGCAGCCAACACTGCGCGTTTACTTGCTTCAGTGAAACGGTCAATCAGTAACAAAATATCGAAAGAAGAGTCGCGTAGTATTCTTTCTGAAGCCATTAAAGATAACCCTCTCTTTTATAGTATTTACATTGGCTCATCCGATGAAAATTTCTTCCAAATTATTAATCTAGAATCTGCCCCTGTCGTTAGAGAAAAAATAGGTGCACAACAAACGGATCGTTGGGTTGTGGTTGAGATTAAAAATATAGGGCAGGAGCGAGTCCGGACAACGAAATACTTTGACCAAGAGTTTACGCTCAGAAGCTCAACTACGGAGCAGAGCAACTACTTTCCAACGACCAGGCCTTGGTATGTTTCTGCCAATGTTCAGTCGGTCGAAAAAACTCAGCCATATCTTTTTCAGCATTTACAAATTACCGGACAAACTTATTCTTTAGCGTTTGAGTCGAAAATAGAATCTGAAATTCAACATGTGATTGGTATTGATATTGTGTTGTCTTCTTTGGCTAACAAATTATCAGGTACGGCGCTTGGATTAGCAGAAGATAGTAAGGTTGAGTCTTTCTTATATTCGAAATCGGGAAATATCATAGCGTCCAACCTCAAGGTTAATAATCAGGAATCGGAGTTTGATGTATCAACATTGATATTATCATCTGAGCAAAAAACCTTGGTTAACGATACCCCTCCGCTGCTAGTTTCTAATCAAAATGATTGGGGGCCGATGGACTTTTCTGTGGCGGGGAAACCAAACGGTTATGCGATAGACCTTCTCAAAATGATCGGTGAGATGACTGGGATCAGGTTTGAATTTGTGAATGGTTTCTCTTGGGACGAGCTTGTCAGTAAGTTTCAAGAAGGAAGTATTGATGGCCTGCAATCGGTTCAACATTATAAAAATAATGGCATAGATGGCCTATACACGACTCCAATTTATGAATTGCCATTTTCTATCGTGACAAGGGTCGGCGCGAAGGTTGTCACTAATTATGCCGAGCTTGAGGGTGAAAAAGTTGCCATTTTATCTGGGTGGTCAATTATTCCTAAGTTGAGAGAGGATTTTCCGAACATTGATTTAGTTGAATTTGAAAACCTAGAGTCTGCATTTAATTCAATTGAAAGCGAAGAGAACTTTGCTTTCTTAGAAGCAGAACCCGTACTCTCGTTTGCATTAGATAGGTTTTTCCAGCCAGGCCTTGTTGTCAATGGGACTCTAGAAGATCTAAAACGGAACTACACAAATCAATTCCATTTGGTGTTGCAGAGCAAGCATAAGCAATTGCTTCCAATTATTGATAAGGCTATCAGTAGATTGGGTGATGAACAACTTGATGCCTTAGCGAAAAAGTGGCTCCATGATACCGGCTTTAATACGAATACGACGGTTCCTTATACTGAACTTTATGATTTGGCTAAGGAAGCAACGGTTGAAGGCAGTATGATAAGGGTAGAGTTGAATGGCGAGGTCAAGCATCTCTATTTAAAGAAAATAGACACGGGCGAACACTACTCTGAGTATTTTGCGGTATTGATTCCCGAAACTGAAATCTTTAGTACAGTCAATAAACGTCTAGTAACCTCTGTTGGCGTAACGATGTTACTGATGAGTTTGACCTTGCCTATTGCATGGGTTTTTGGTGCACCGATAGTGCGTCCTATTCGTCAATTAGAGGAGGAGACTCATAAGATCAAGATGCGTGATTATGACAGTGTCGAGCTTGTTGAGACTCGAATTAAAGAGGTATGGGAACTGTCTATTGCAGTGAAAGGCATGGCTGCAGAGATTAAGCGGCATGAACAGACCCAAGAAGCCTTTGTTGAGTCGTTCATTAAACTTATCGCTCAAGCTATCGATGATAAGTCCGCTTATACGGCTGGGCATTGTAACCGTGTACCAGAACTGGGTTTGATGCTGGCTGATGTGGCTGAAAAATCACAGTCTGAGCACTTCAAAGATTTTAAGTTTGAAAATGATGATGAGCGTCGTGAGTTTAGAATTGCGGCTTGGCTTCATGATTGTGGCAAGATCACGACACCTGAACACATCGTCGATAAAGGTACGAAGCTAGAAGCTAACTACAACCGAATTCACGAGGTGAGAACTCGATTTGAAGTGCTTTGGCGTGATGCAGAAATTACAGCTTTGACAAAACAACTCGAAGGGTCTCTACCGGCTGAGCTGGTAGCTGATGAACTTGCGTCAACCAAACAGCAGTTACAAGAGGACTTTGAGTTTATCGCGACATCAAACGTTGGTGGTGAATTCATGAGTGATGATAAAGTCGCACGTATTCGCTTGATAGCTGAGACTACTTGGACACGTAACTTTGATGATCAACTTGGTTTGTCACCGATAGAGGCGTTGAATCGAGAATCGAGCTCAAGCTTACCAGCGGTAGAGCCGCTGTTATGTGATAAGCCTGAACATATAGTGAAAAGAGATAGGCCGTTAGAGTTCGACCCGAAATATCAAATAAAAATGGATGTGCCTGAGCACTTATACAATCTGGGCGAAGTCTATAACCTGAGTATTGCGCGTGGCACCTTAACTGCTGAAGATAGGTTTAAGATAAATGAGCACATGCTTGGTACCATCAAGATGCTTGAAAACCTGCCATTCCCGAAAGAGCTAAGCCGTGTGCCTCGTTATGCGTCGACTCACCATGAAACCCTTAAAGGCACAGGCTATCCAAGGAAGCTGACAGGTGATGACCTTTCAATCCCAGAACGTATTCTGGTGATCTCAGATATTTTTGAAGCGTTAACTGCTGCGGATAGGCCTTATAAGAAGGCGAAACCAATCAGTGTTGCTGTAGACATCATGTATAAAATGTCGTTGGACGAGCATCTTGATATCGAACTGTTTAGATTGTTCTTAACCAGCGGTACTCACCTGCGTTATGCAGAAGAGTATCTCAAACCAGAACAGATTGATTTTGTCGATATCAGCAAATACCTCGAAGTCACTCGTCAGATAGCTTGATTAAAGGTTGGCTTGTTAGAACGGGTTCGATGAATGAAAGGCGCACATGAGTGCGCCTTTTTTATATCTGTTTATCGGTGAGCTGGTGGATAGGCACAAACGGGGCTGCTTTTGACCAGTTCGGCTATAAGTTGTCGACACATCGATTTTAAATGACTTTAGAGTAGGTATCGGGCTGGTTGTTGTTGTCCTGTTTAAATTAATAAATAACAAGTATTTAAGTTGTTTTCAGTGTCCTTTTGGATGAGTTTTTATCGTATATAAAAAATACTACCTTAGTCTAAATTGTCGACAATCTGCTTGATTGTCGACAATTTGATCGTGTATTTTATGTTCATGTTATGAAATTGTTGACAGTTAGGATCGGCAATCAGAAGTGAGCAGCGTGAATATGAATACTGCGATAAAAGACCTCACCTTAAGTGCAAACACGAAAACACGTGTGAGCGACAAAGAAAACACCAAGTCGGAAAATCTGACTGAGTACCTCGTTGAGGCGATTGTTAACGGTGAATTAGCACCGGGCAGTAAGATCTCGGAGCCTGAACTGGCTAAACGCTTTGAAGTAAGCCGAGGTCCATTACGTGAAGCGATAATGCGTGTGGAAGGGCTAGGGCTTATTGAGCGAATTCCTCATGTCGGCGCTCGAGTTATTACTTTTTCTGCAGACAAACTGCTAGAGCTTTACGCGGTGCGAGAGGCATTGGAAGGCATGGCGGCTCGCCTAGCAGCGCGACATATCACACAAGAAGAGCTTATCGGGCTTGAAGGATTATTGTCGACACACTCAAAGCACATCGATGAAGTCGAAGGTTCTTCTTACTTTCATCAACATGGGGATTTTGATTTCCATTACCGCATTATCAAAGCGAGTCGTAACAGCAAACTCATTTCGCTGCTGTGTGATGAGCTTTATCACCTATTACGCATGTACCGCTATCAATCGCCTAGGGCTCAGTCTCGACCAAAAGAGGCGCTCGATGAACACAAATACATCCTACAAGCGATTCGTAATCGCGATGAAGAGCTAGCAGAAATGCTAATGCGACGACACATCTCGGGTAGTCGATTGCTTATAGAGCAACAAATTCAATCCAAAGATCTTGATTAAGCGACCATTGGAACCTGTCAGCAGATCAGTGCTGGCGATAACCAAAAGCCGTAAGTTTTAAAGATTAGCTAGAAATAAACAATTAACAGGGAGCGTCATTATGAAGTTATCAGCAGGAGTAAAGTTCCGACAAGCTGTGCAAGACAACGACCCATTACAGATCGTCGGCACGGTGAATCCGTATTGCGCGATGATGGCAAAAAACTTGGGGCATCAAGCGATCTATTTGTCGGGTGGAGGTATCGCCAATGCGTCTTATGGTTTGCCTGATTTAGGTATTACGACATTGAACGATGTGTTGGTGGATGTTGAACGTATTACCAATGCGTGTGATTTGCCCTTGCTGGTGGATATCGACACGGGCTTCGGTGGCGCGTTCAATATTGCGCGTACGATTCGCGCGATGGAGAAGGCGGGCGCGGCTGCTATTCATCTGGAAGACCAAGTCGCTCAGAAACGCTGTGGTCATCGACCAAATAAAGCAATTGTTAGTCAGCAAGAGATGGTCGATAGAGTCAAAGCGGCAACCGATGCTAGAACCGATGACAGCTTTGTGATTATGGCGCGTACCGATGCATTGGCGGTTGAAGGAATTGACAGTGCGATTGAACGAGCGATTGCGTGTGTTGAAGCGGGTGCTGACATGATTTTCCCTGAGGCGATGAATCAACTCGATCAATACGTGAAGTTCTCGGCGGCGTTGAAATCAGCAACGGGTAAACACGTGCCTATTCTTGCGAACATCACTGAGTTTGGCCAAACACCACTCTACAACTGTAATGAGTTGGCCCAATCAAGTGTCGATATGGTGCTTTACCCATTGAGTGCGTTCCGTGCGATGAACAAAGCGGCGGAGAATGTTTACAAGCATTTGTTAGTTGAGGGTAATCAAGAAGCTCTGTTGGATTCAATGCAAACTCGTAAAGAGCTTTACGAACACCTTAATTACCACGACTACGAGAACAAGCTTGATCAGTTGTTTTCAAGCGAAGGGTAAAACCAGTTTCAATTAATCAAAAATCAACTTAATCCAATAACGTGAAATGGTTAGTCGCCATATCCAGTACCGATGATAAAGATCATCGGACACATAAACAGGCAGCACCAAAGAGTGCAGGCGGCTAACACAGAAAAGGAGTTCACCATGTCTGTATCTTTGAGTGATAAAGCAGCTGTCGATAAGGCTTCAACAGAAAACCAAACACAAAGCGCAAAAACAGCAAGTGCACCAGTAAGCACACCTGCAATCGGTGGTGCTGGTCTACGTGGCCAGAGTGCGGGAACCACGGCGCTATGTACGGTAGGAAAATCAGGAACCGGCTTAACCTACCGTGGTTATGATATTACTGACCTTGCTAATCATGCTCAGTTCGAAGAAGTGGCGCATCTGCTACTAAGAGGTCATTTACCCACTGAAAAAGAGCTTGATGATTACAAAACATTGTTGGTTGGCCTACGCGGCTTACCTCAACCTTTGAAAGTAGCATTAGAGCTTATCCCTGCTGACGCTCATCCGATGGATGTGATGAGAACGGGTTGTTCAATGCTAGGTAATTTAGAGCAAGAGACTGATTTTTCTGAGCAACTGCCCGCGACTGAACGAATGCTCGCGCTTTTCCCTGCGATTATTTGTTATTGGTACCGCTTTAGCCATGATGGCGTGCGAATTGATACTGAAGATCAAAGCGAAGCATGTCTGGGTGGCTACTTCTTGAAAATGCTAACGGATAAAGCGCCTAGTGAACTTCATAAGAAGGTGATGCACTGCTCGCTAACTCTTTACGCGGAACATGAGTTTAATGCTTCAACCTTTGCGGCTCGTGTGTGTGCATCAACGTTGTCGGATATTCACTCGTGTGTCACCGCAGCGATTGGTACGTTGCGAGGCCCTTTACATGGCGGTGCAAACGAAGCTGCGATGGAAATGATCCAAGATTGGCAAACCGCCGATGAAGCGGAAGCGAACATTATGAATATGCTTGCTAACAAAGACAAAATCATGGGCTTCGGCCATGCCATTTATCGTGAAAGCGACCCACGAAACGCCTTAATCAAACGCTGGTCGAAAGAGCTAGCTCAAGAGGTGGGTGATGAACAGCTGTACGCCGTTTCAGAACGTGTTGAAGCGGTAATGAAGCGCGAGAAAGGGTTGTTTTGTAATGCGGACTTTTTCCACGCATCGGCCTACCACTTCATGGATATTCCAACCAAATTATTTACTCCGATCTTCGTGATGAGCCGCCTTACGGGTTGGACGGCGCACGTGTTCGAACAGAGAGAAAATAATCGCATCATTCGTCCAAGTGCAGACTACACCGGCCCAGAGCATCAAGACTGGCTACCAATCCACTTACGTTAGTCCTCTATATCGAGCCGACTTATGTCTTGAGGTGACTTCCGTCTTCATATGACAAGGCCTCAAGAACCAACGAATAGAATTTAACAGATAATGGTGGATGTATGTTTGATGTAAAACTTGAACAAGCTCAGTACCTTGATAAAAATCAGTACCGTAAACTTTTACCCGGAACCCATTTAGAGTATTTCGATGCTTGCGAAGCGGTAGAAGCACTATCTCCAGGCAGTTATAAAACCTTGCCTTATACGTCGCGAGTATTGGCAGAGCAATTAGTAAGACGCTGTGATCCTGAAACCCTTGAAGACAGCTTAAAACAGATCATTGAACGCAAGAGCGACTTAGATTTTCCTTGGTATCCTGCGCGCGTTGTATGTCATGACATTCTTGGTCAAACAGCCCTAGTAGATTTGGCTGGATTAAGAGACGCGATTGCCGACCAAGGCGGAGACCCTGCCAAGGTGAACCCCGTTGTTGAAACCCAACTGATTGTTGATCACTCTTTAGCCGTGGAACATGCCGGGTTTGATAACGAAGCGTTTGATAAAAACCGTGCGATTGAAGAGCGCAGAAACGAAGACCGTTTTCACTTTATCGAATGGTGTAAAACCGCGTTTAAAAATGTGAGTGTGATTCCTGCGGGTAATGGAATTATGCACCAGATTAACTTGGAGAAAATGTCTCCGGTGATTCAATCCAAAGAGGGTATCGCGTTTCCCGATACCTGTGTCGGCACCGACAGTCATACACCGCACGTTGATGCTCTGGGTGTTATTGCGATTGGTGTGGGCGGCTTGGAAGCTGAGACTGTGATGCTCGGTCGTCCGTCGATGATGCGCTTGCCTGATATCGTGGGCGTCAAGCTAACGGGTCAAAGACAAGAAGGGATAACCGCAACGGATATTGTGCTTGCGATTACAGAGTTCCTCCGTAATGAGAGAGTGGTCTCAAGCTATTTGGAATTCTTCGGTGAAGGGGCTCGTGCACTGACCATTGGTGACCGCGCAACCATCTCCAACATGACGCCAGAGTACGGCGCGACTGCGGGGATGTTCTACATCGATGAGCAGACTATTCAATACCTTAAACTCACAGGACGAGAGCCTGAACAAGTTGAACTAGTCGAATGCTATGCCAAGCAAACCGGACTTTGGGCTGATGACTTAGATTCCGCTCAATACGAACGTGTGCTTGAGTTTGATTTGTCTAAAGTTGAGCGAAATCTTGCGGGGCCTTCGAATCCTCATCGCCGTTTGCCAACCAGAGAGCTGGCTCAGCAAGGTATCAGCCAAGCTTCTTGGAAAGAGCAACACGCTGAACAATATTCTGATCAACAAATGCCAGATGGTGCCGTGATCATTGCGGCAATTACCTCTTGTACTAACACCAGTAATCCAAGAAACGTGGTCGCCGCCGCACTGGTGGCTAAGAAAGCTAATCAGCTTGGTTTGGTTCGCAAGCCATGGGTGAAAACGTCATTTGCTCCAGGCTCTAAAGTTGCCAAGCTCTATCTTGAGTCCGCAGGTTTGCTTCCCGAACTTGAACAATTAGGCTTTGGTATCGTGGGTTATGCGTGTACGACCTGTAACGGAATGAGTGGGGCGCTGGATCCTAAAATCCAACAAGAGATCATCGACCGCGACCTGTATTCAACCGCTGTGTTATCGGGGAACCGAAATTTCGATGGTCGAATCCATCCATACGCAAAGCAAGCCTTTTTAGCGTCACCGCCATTGGTGGTTGCTTATGCCTTAGCGGGTACGATGCGCTTTGATATCGAGAAAGACAGTTTAGGTACGGACAACAATGGAAAGCCAATCTACTTAAGTGATTTATGGCCGAGTGATGCAGAGATCGATGCCGTTGTCGGTGAGCATGTTAAGCCACAGCAATTCCAACAAATCTACGTAAAAATGTTCCAGCCAGACGAGGATCAGGTGACTGCTGAGCCGCTTTATGACTGGCGACCTCAAAGTACCTATATACGCAGACCACCTTATTGGGAAGGGGCTCTTGCGGGAGAGCGAAGCCTTTCAGGAATGAGACCTTTAGCGATTCTGGGTGACAACATCACTACGGACCATTTATCTCCTTCAAATGCGATTCTCGCTTCGAGCGCAGCGGGGGAATACCTCGCCAAAATGGAAGTTCCGGAAGAGGACTTTAACTCCTACGCGACCCATCGAGGCGATCACTTAACCGCGCAACGAGCAACATTCGCCAACCCTAAGCTGTTTAACGAAATGGTGAAGGACGCTGGAGAAGTCGTGCAAGGTTCATTAGCAAGAGTTGAACCTGAAGGTCAAGTTACGCGAATGTGGGAAGCGATTGAAACCTACATGAATCGTAAACAACCCTTGATTGTCGTTGCTGGTGCCGATTATGGACAAGGTTCATCACGTGACTGGGCAGCCAAAGGTGTACGTCTAGCGGGTGTTGAAGTGATTGTTGCTGAAGGGTTTGAACGAATTCACAGAACCAACTTGGTTGGCATGGGTGTTCTGCCTCTGCAATTCAAAGCGGGGACCAATCGCAATACCTTACAACTCGATGGCACCGAGCTTTACGATGTTTACGGCGATATTGAAGCGGGTTCTGATTTGGCTCTAGTGATCACTCGTAAAAACGGTGAAAAGCTTGATGTGCCAGTAACCTGTCGATTAGACACCGCTGACGAAGTGAATGTGTACAGCGCTGGTGGCGTATTGCAACGTTTCGCTAAAGACTTTCTCGCCCAGTAGGAGCTAGTTATGAACATCAAACAGATAAAAGTGCCTGCGACCTATATGCGAGGCGGGACGAGCAAAGGCATTTTCTTCAACCTAAGTGATTTGCCTGAATCAGCGCAAGTTGCTGGAGAGTCGAGAGATAAGTTGTTGCTGAGAGTAATTGGCAGTCCAGATCCTTATGGTAAACAAACAGATGGTATGGGTGGTGCAACTTCGAGTACCAGCAAAACTGTGATTGTTTCGAAGAGCAGCAAAGCTGATCACGATGTTGATTATCTCTTCGGTCAAGTTGCGATAGATAAGCCGTTCGTTGATTGGAGCGGTAACTGCGGTAATTTGTCTGCTGCAGTGGGCCCATTTGCTATTCATGGTGGATTGGTTAATTCGAATCGTATTCCAGAAAACGGCGTGGTCGAGGTGCGAGTGTGGCAAGTGAATATAGAAAAAACCATCATTGTTCACGTGCCTATCGTTAAAGGTGAAGTACAAGAGTTAGGTGATTTTGAACTCGATGGTGTCACTTTCCCCGCCGCTGAGATCCAAGTTGATTTTCTAGACCCCGCCGATGCGAGTGGCTCTATGTTCCCAACAGGGAATGTTGTCGATTTTTTAGATGTTCCCGATCTGGGTTGCATCAAAGCGACATACATTAATGCTGGGATACCCACCATTTTTGTTGATGCTGAATCGGTTGGTTACCAAGGCACTGAACTTCAATCAGATATCAATAGTGATACCAAAGCCTTGGCTCTGTTTGAATCCATACGAGCACATGGTGCAGTAGCGATGGGTCTTATCGATTCTTTAGAACAAGCTGAATCACGTCAACATACACCTAAAGTCGCGTTTGTTGCTAAGCCTCAAGCGTACCAAGCCTCCAGTGGTAAATCGGTTGCTGTCGAAGATACTGACCTTCTGGTGCGTGCTTTGTCTATGGGACAACTGCATCACGCCATGATGGGTACGGCAGCGGTCGCCATTGCTTCAGCGGCGAGTGTGCCAGGTACGTTAGTGAACTTGGCAGTCGGTGAGGGTTCCCGAGATTTTGTTACCTTTGGTCATCCATCAGGAACCTTAAAAGTGGGTGCTAAAGCTATTCAGACGGAAAGCGGGTGGAAAATAGAACGGGCAATTATGAGTCGTAGTGCCCGAGTGATCATGGAAGGTGCCATTCGAGTGCCTTTTCCTAAGTAAAGCGATTGTCGTGAACGGTTAAATGTTCACGAGCACAACGCTGAGAAAAGAGTGCAATCAAGTGCTACTGCCAAAAGCTAGGCGCTTGGACTAATGGATAAATCATGGAGGAGGCACTATGTCTGCTACGAATCGAATGAACAGAAAAACAGACTATATCACCGAGTATCAATGGGCTAGGGAAGACCCCAATTCGTTCTGGGAAACACAAGCACAAGCGATAGATTGGTTTGAACCACCAAAAACGATATTACAAACTGACGATAACGGTATTGAACGTTGGTTTCCTGATGGGGTGATGAACACCTGCTGGCTCGCGCTGGATTACCATTGTGAAAATGGGCGAGGTGGCAATACCGCGCTGATTTACGACTCTCCAGTTACAGGAACTCAATCCTCGTACACTTACAATCAATTGCGTGAACAAGTGGCTAAAGTCGCAGGTATGTTAGCCACGCAAGGCGTTACCAAAGGTGATCGTGTGGTGATCTACATGCCAATGATTCCTGAAGCTGCCATGGCAATGCTAGCCTGTGCACGACTAGGCGCGGTGCATTCGGTGGTGTTTGGTGGTTTTGCTCCTCATGAGCTTGCCGTTCGTATCGAAGATGCTGAACCGAAAGTGTTGATTACTGCATCCTGCGGTGTCGAGATAAATAAAGTTCTGCCATATAAGCCGATGGTCGACAGGGCGATCATGGACAGTCGTTGGAAGCCTGAGAAAGTCGTGGTATTCCAAAGAGAGCAGTCTCTAGCCGAATTGAACAACGAACGTGATGTACTTTGGCAACAAGCGTTTGAGGATGCTTTGCCTCACGTATGTGTGCCTGTTCTAGCGACTGACCCACTATATATCTTGTATACATCAGGGACGACGGGTAAGCCAAAAGGCGTGGTGCGCGATAATGGTGGTCATGCGGTTGCGATGAAATACTCGATGAGCACTATTTACGATATGCCGCAAGATGGTGTGTTTTGGGCAGCTTCTGATGTCGGTTGGGTAGTGGGGCATTCCTACATTGTGTATGCGCCATTGATTCATGGCTGTACGACCATTTTGTTTGAAGGCAAGCCAGTACGAACGCCAGATCCCGGCGCATTCTGGCGTGTGTGTGAAGAGTACAAGGTCGATGTATTGTTTTCTGCGCCAACAGCGTTTAGGGCAATCAAGAAAGAAGATCCCGAAGGCGAGTTGCTCACCAAGTATGATTTATCATCGCTCAAGTCGATTTTTATGGCTGGCGAGCGTTTAGACCCTCCAACATTGGATTGGGTTGAGTCTCATACCAATAAACCAGTTATCGATCATTGGTGGCAAACCGAAACAGGTTGGGCCATTTCCGCCAATCCAACAGGGTTAGAATCTTTACCAGTGAAAGCGGGCTCTTCCACTAAACCTGTTCCGGGTTACCAAGTGGAGATTCTCAATGAACTCGGTGAAGTAGCTCAGCCTAATCAACAAGGTTTTGTGGCTCTTAAACGCCCGTTGCCGCCTGGTTGCTTACCCACGGTATGGCGCAATCATGATCGGTTTGAATCGGGCTATTTGAGTCAGTTCCCGGGCTATTATGTTTCTGGGGACGGTGGCTATCTTGATGAAGATGGGTATCTATTTATCATGGGCCGTATCGACGATGTGATAAACGTAGCGGGACACCGTCTGTCGACGGGTGAAATGGAAGAGATCGTGGGTGGTCACCCAGCCATTGCAGAATGTGCGGTAGTCGGGATTCACGATGACTTAAAAGGGCAGCTACCTCTTGGTTTAGTTGTGCTGAAAGATGGCGTGAAAGTCGATGGCATTGAACTGCAAGCTGAGTTAGTGGGTAAGGTTCGTAACGAGATTGGGGCGGTTGCATGCTTTAAGCAAGCCTTGGTGGTTGAGAGACTGCCTAAGACGCGCTCGGGTAAGATCTTACGCAGAACCATCCGACAAATCGCAGAAGGCGAGCAATATGTGGTGCCTTCGACGATTGACGACCCTACCAGCTTAACTGAAATAGCTGAAAAGCTCGGCAAATAGACGTCGCAGTTTAGGTAATCTCACCTTCGGCTTGTTTATTAATGCATAACCCAGCGTGATGGTTTACCTAAACTCTACTTTATTCATCCGCTTATCCATTGCGCTTATTATGACCTCATTATGAATCCCACATATTGAGGTCTTTTTATGCGAGCGTACTTTTTGTTGATTGCTTTACTGATCAGTGGTGCTGCTAGTGCCAGTATTTCAAAGGATGAAGCGAGTCGAGTGTTGTTAGAACCTTTGAGTCACCCCAAGGTATTTAAGTGTGTGTCCAAGACTGGCGTCGATCTCTATCAAGCGGTTTTTGATATGGGCGTGGGATATGAAGCCGACCCGATCAACTCGAAGATGATCGTTAATTCAAGGAAAGGCCGCTACGAATATCAAATCTTAGGCGCGGTAAGGTCTGAAAGAGCCGGTGAAATTGTCGTGTTGACTCGTCATGTGGGAGACGGTGTCAAAGTAGCCGCTATGATTGATGACGAAAATGGCAAGATACTGGGGATCGGCGATAAAAATCATTATCGAGATTGCGGTGTTAGGCCACCCCCTAGTGCAGAAAATATGCAAAGCTTTTGGTCCAAAGGCTAAGAGCGACATCTGAAAGAGAAGAATTATAGAGAAGAACGATTGAGGCGACCTTATTGGTCGCCCTTTTTGTTTGTCAGGATAAAGCTAGCTCAAAGATATATATCAATAAGCACTTATACGATGGTTGAATGATACATAACTGAACATGATGTATCGTCTAAACGTGGCTTTATTTATCTCATTAACGGTTCTGCTTAAGATGGCTCTACTCCAAACGAAGAACTAAGCGAGACTCCTATGAAATTCACTAAACCTTTTCTTTTAGCGACACTGATTGTGACTCTTTCTGGTTGCGCATCACCAGCAATGGATAACGAAAATGAGAATGCTGCACGTAATCGTGGTGCTGTGGGTGGTGCTTTATTAGGAGCGACAGCAGGCGCTCTAACTGGAGATGCGAGCTTAGCCGCGAAGGGTGCTGCATTGGGTGGTGTGACTGGTGGTGTTGCTGGTTCAATGAAAGATACGGATGATGCAAGAAACGCACAACGAACCCAAGTTATTGCCGATGGTCTAGCGCAAGACAATCGCACCGATGCAGAAAAGCGAGTTGCTGAAGTAGAGGCTGAAATTAAGCTTATTGAACTAGAACAACAGCTTGCTGAACTCAAAGAAGAGAAAGAGGACAACGGTGCATAAAGCTACCGCTACAGCAAAAGCTACAACTAAAGCTAGAGCCTAGATATTCGTTTAATTGAAAATCATTCAAACAGAATGGCCACGTAATGTGGCCGTTTTTGTATCTAAAATACGCACTTCAAACAATGAATTAATTCAATAACTTGTATAGATACTCACGCCAAGTAAACTAGACTCAGTTTAGATATTAATTTGGTTTGAGAAGCGCAATAGTCATGAATGTCATCTTAAGGGCTGCAAAGCACACGGATTTGGAACAACTTAACGAGTTAATGTTCGATCTCCACCATCACCACCACCTTGCTAGCCCAGAGCACTTTAAAACGGCAGAAGAGATTGAGCAGGAAAAAAGCATTGCACGTTACTTGGATGATCCTGAATGCTTAGTTTATGTGGCATTAAAAGGTGAGCTCATTGTTGGCTTTATCTCCGGACATTTTTGTGAGCTTATCTCAACGGTGAGTAAACCGGTGCCGATGGGGAGTGTCGATGAACTGTTTGTCTTGCCTGATTATCGAAAAGAATCGATTGCTGAAAAGTTGTTTAGCAAAGTTGAAGCGACTTTTGATGATTATGGGGTTGAACAAGTCTTTGTAGAGGTTTGGGACTTTAATTCACCTGCCAAGGACTTCTATCAAAAAATGGGGTTTACTCCTCACATTCAATGGATGAGGAAGGCTTTGCACAAAACGTAGGCAGCGATTTTGTGCGTGTTTGATTACACTAGAGCAGTCTTTAACTTTTTCTCTTATTTTTAGGTAAACTCGTTGGCTATTCGATATTTATTAGTTTTCATATTATCTCTTTTGAGTACTACTTCCGCTTGGGCAAGCAACACTTTGCCCGATCATATCGCGGGCGCTTTGTGTGTAGTACGTGCTGATAACCAAATCGTGTTGGTTGATGAGTTGATCACAGGTCAATTGTCTCTACCGGGAGGCACTGTTGTTTCAGGTGAGCCGCCAGCAGTCGCGGCGCAACGAGAAACTTGGGAAGAGGCGGGCTTGTCCGTGACGGTCGGTGATGTACTGGGTTATACCGACAGTGCCGTCGTGTTTGATTGTATTTCTGACTCTGAAGTGATCAGTTACAAAGCTCGAAATGAGTTAGGTGGCTTTGAGCTACCAATCTGGTTTGCTCCTCATTATGGTGTGGAAGTCAGTCGCGCGATGTTATTACCACCTACGGAGTTGCAAGCCAATCAATACCGTTACCCAGAGCAATGGTCTGAGATTAACGAATTCTTCCTATCCGCGACAGATCAACCTGTGACGTATGTGACTGAGCTGGTGGGCGCGGCACCGAAAGTCCATCAAGTTGAATTAAATTGGATTGTGTCGCTTCAAAACGCGTTCGATAAGATGCCAAGCGTGTTTGCGAATACCGTGCTTTTAACTGACTCGTTAGCGAAGCCATGGATTTTCATCGTGATATTGCCGCTAATTGCTTGGCATTTTGGCCGTAACTTCGCGTTGAAGTTTGGCTTCACTTTGATCTCGGTGACATTGCTCACTTTAATCGCCCATCAAGGGTTTGGTTTTCCACGTCCGCATGCTTACTTGCCAACATTGAAGCTAGTGATGAGCAGTGGCTATAGCTTTCCAAGTTTATTGGCTGGCTTGTGGGTGAGTTTAACCTTGTTAGTCTTTTGGAAACTAAAGCGCCTCTTGGAGCAAAAATCGATTTTGATAGTGCTCGCGGGCCTACTGTGGATTATGTTATTTACGTCTTATTCAGGCAGTGCGTTCTTTAGTGATGTCTTAATGGGAGGCGTATTGGGCGCGTTAACGACTTGGCACATCGTGAGATTAGATGCGAAACCTGATGTTGATATTAGTGCCTTATTAAGCTCTAAAGGTGTCTGGTGGACATTGTGCTTACTGTCGATTGTTCTCACGGTGATATGGCCACTGCCAACATTCTCTTTCTGGGTAGCAATTTTGATGACGATTGCATGC
This sequence comes from Vibrio sp. 10N.222.49.A3, assembly GCF_041475145.1. NCBI lineage: Bacteria > Pseudomonadati > Pseudomonadota > Gammaproteobacteria > Vibrionales > Vibrionaceae > Vibrio > Vibrio sp. 10N.222.49.A3. The sequence goes on along the minus strand of NZ_JBFRVM010000090.1, from coordinate 9,236 downwards.
TTAGTAACGTTAACGGATTCGAAGCCTTTGGTCGGCCAGTTCTCATTCAAGATTGTATTTGGAGTGATGGCAATGTTGTTAGCGGGGAATCTGCTGATTAGCTGGGCAGGAAGTTTCGTCTCATTCAGTGGCATCGCTTCATTTATCGTTGAGACCTTACGTTTCCCAATCTTGATTCTATTTGGTGTAGTGGCGTTTCGTCTGCCATGGAAAAGAGAGTAGGCGAACCGACTAATATAAAATCAAAAAAAGGCTGTGCAGTGCACAGCCTTTGTCATTTGTGAAACAAGCAAAAAGTAATCCTCACTCGAGCCTATTGACCGTTTACGAGTTGAAGATAAACTTTTCAATCGCAACGGCGACTCCGTGGTCGTCGTTGCTCGCTGTGATGTGATCCGCCAGTTTCTTGGTTTCTTCCATTGCGTTGTCCATTGCAATGCCAAGGCCAGCGAATTCAAGCATATGGTGGTCGTTTTCAGCATCACCCATACAGATCACTTCTTCCGCTGTAATGCTTAAGTGTTTCGCTATTGTTTCAATGCCGACACCCTTGTTTGATTTTGGGTTTAAGAACTCTAAGAAGAATGGTGCACTTTGCACGATAGTAAACTGAGTCTTAAGCTCTTGTGGCAACTTGCCGATGATTTCGGTCAGCTTACTTGGTTCTGCGACAATCATTGTTTTGATAATTTCATGGTCGTCTTCTAGTTGAGAAAAGTCGAACTCGGTAATCTCTAAGCCGTTAATACGCGCTTCAATAGCGGTGTACTCATTGTTTTCAGGTGTTATTAAGCCATGAACCTTGCTGAAGGCATGCACATAACCACCTAGCTCTTGTGCTAATGCAGCAATCTGTTTCGCGGCTTTACCATTGCTAATCTCGCTGTGAATGATCTCTTTTGTCGATACATTCTGAACCACAGAGCCGTTGTAGAAGAGTACAAAGTCATCTTCGCCGTTGATGGAAAGCTCGTCTAGCTTACTCTGCATGCCTTCTAAAGGGCGACCAGAAGCCAGAACCACTTTCACACCTGCAGCGCGAGCTTTAGCTATCGCGTCTTTGTTCTCTTGAGAAATCACTTTTTCACTGTTAAGTAGTGTGCCATCCATATCAAGAGCAATCAGTTTGTACATGTTGTTCCTTACCAAAAAATTAAAAGCTAACAAAATCTAATGGGCGAAAGGATAAGGGAACTTGAAAGCTCAGGCTAGGGCTTTGATCAACTCATTTATCAGTACTCATTTGTTTGACCAAAAGGGGCAAGTGCTTTAAGGTCTGCGGTTGATTAATTTCATCAAATGATTGAGCTGAGGGAAAGTTGTACAAGATTAATGAAATGTTTGAAACCATCCAGGGTGAGGGCGTATTTACCGGCGTTCCCGCTGTTTTTGTTCGACTGCAAATTTGCCCTGTAGGCTGTTCTTGGTGTGATACCAAACAGACTTGGGATGCGTTGCCGGAAGATGAAACCAGCCTTGGCGATATTATGGTTAAGACAGAGGATTCACCGGCTTGGTCTGCAATTGATGCGCAGGGAATCGTGAATGAATATATCAAGCAAGGTTACACCGCGAAGCACATTGTGATTACCGGTGGTGAGCCGTGCATCTATGATCTTGTCCCTCTTACTGAAGCATTTGAGCAGCACGGTTGTCGTTGTCAGATTGAGACCAGCGGAACATCGGAAGTAAAAGCCACACCAGACACTTGGGTTACGGTGTCACCAAAAGTCGCAATGAAAGCCAAGTTGGATATCCTTGATAGCGCACTCGTTCGTGCGAATGAAATCAAACACCCTGTTGGTACAGGTAAAGACATCGAGCAACTAGATGCTCTTATTGCTAGAGCCGATGTCCCTGAAAATACAGTCATTGCGCTTCAGCCGATTAGCCAAAAAGAACGCGCAACTCAGCTTTGTATTGATACCTGCATTGAGCGCAATTGGCGCTTATCAATCCAAACTCACAAATATTTGAGCATCGCATAGGTTGTATTTGTTTACTTGCCTATATAAGTCGCTAGTAGAAGATTCTCGTAAGGATTTAAGATGAAAAAAGCAGTTGTAGTATTCAGTGGTGGTCAAGACTCAACAACGTGTCTTGTTCAAGCATTAAAAGAGTATGATGAAGTTCATGCGATTACGTTTGATTATGGTCAGCGCCATAGACTCGAGATCGAAGTTGCTGAGTCATTGTCGAAAGAACTTGGTGTGAAAGCGCACAAAGTAATGGATGTGACTCTGTTGAATGAACTGGCTATTAGCTCTCTGACTCGTGACGATATTCCCGTCTCTCATGAGCTACAAGAGAATGGGCTACCGAATTCTTTCGTTCCCGGTCGTAATATTCTGTTCTTAACTTTGGCGGGTATTTACGCTTACCAAATCGGTGCAAATACCGTAATCACGGGTGTGTGTGAAACAGATTTTTCAGGCTACCCTGATTGTCGTAATGACTTTGTGAAAGCGATGAACTCTGCGCTTGTACAAGGTATGGATAAGCAGCTTGATATTAAAACACCGTTAATGTGGCTCAACAAAGCTGAAACATGGGCGTTGGCAGAGCAGTATTCAGCACTCGAACTTGTTAGAAACAAAACACTGACCTGCTACAACGGTATTATCGGCGATGGCTGCGGCGACTGTCCAGCGTGTGAACTACGCAAAATAGGCCTTAGCGATTACCTAGGTGATCGCCAAGGTATTATGGCTGAATTGATTCGCAAGCAGGGTGAGAATAAATAACCTCATGAGTCAATAGGTTCGTTATAAGCATCAATGATGCAGTTTCGGCCGTTGCTCTTTGCTTGATACAGCGCCTGGTCAAGCACTGAATACAAGTCATCAAAGTCACTTAATGCGTTTGAGGTTGCTAAATAAGCAAAGCTCGCGGTTACATTAAGTGGCTTTTTGTTTTCTGATAAGAAGACTGCACTCGAAATGGCATAATGTAACTCCTCTACACGCTCTTGTACTTCAGCTGGTTTTGTATCAGTAAGCACGATCAGAAATTCTTCGCCGCCTAAACGCCCGAACAGCTCACCTTTAATTAAATGTTGTCTTATTTGATGACTTATATGAACGAGCGCTCTATCACCAGTAGGGTGGCCATATTGGTCATTAATTTTCTTGAATTTATCTAGATCGAGTAAAACGAGAACATGTTGTTTTTCTGTTCCTTTACAGGCTTTGATACGCTTGACTCTTCGTATTATCTCGGTGCGACTATACGCCTTTGTCATGGCATCGATTGCTGCTTTCGCACGAATGGCTTTGTTTGTGAAGATCATAAAGCTAGCCGCACACAGCAATAGAATAACAATGATGTTATACACCATCCTTTGATGTTCCATCTTTTCGATTTGAAGTCGGTCTAAATTTGCTTGATGTCTCAGGAAAGAACTCTCTAGTTCTTTTTCGTACCTAGCATGAGCTAGATCTAGTGCTTCAAAAGCCAACCTGTTATCTATATCTCGGGTTTCGAACTGTATTAATGTGTATCGCTGATAGAAATAGAAAGCTTGCTTGTAATCGCTGAGAGTTTGATAAATATCAGAAAGTTGAAGTAGTGCTTGAGCTGTGTATTTGTGTCTTGTGACTTGTTCGGATAGCTCCAAAGCTTGTTGTGCATAATTGAGCGCTTCCGTTTTAAGTTTTTGGTCTTCGAACATATCGCTGATTGCCAAGAAAGCGTTGATTCGAATGACATCGTTGTTTAGCTTGCTTGAAGCCGACAGAGACTCTACTAAGTAGTCTCTCGCCAAATCATAGTTCTTCGTCTGCGTGTATGCTTTTCCTAAACCAAGAGTTGTTAGCGCAATACCGTAGCTATGAGATGATGTAGTCAACAGTGCTTTTGCTTTTTGAAAGTGATTAATTGCTAGGTCACTTTGTCCTTGATTAAGGTAAAGATCTGCAAGGCTATGATGAACTTGTGCTTTCATCAAATCAGAAGCATCCGATCTCAGAGCGAGTGCTTCTATGAGGTACTCTGCCGATTTATCATATTGCTTTAACTCTTTGAGCAAATTACCCACATCGTTATAGATCCCCGAAATATCGTGTCCTTGTGGGAACACGCTTATCAGTGATAGGTAAGTATCTAGTGCGGCTTGATAGTCGCTGCGGAAATGGTGATTGTTAGCGATCACTCGATAAGTGCCAAATTTTGGTAATACAGGGTCAGCAATGTCATGCAAATCCGACTGAAGTGCAGAACAATAATAGTTCGCTTGATGGTATTTAGCTTGCTCATTGAGAGAACGACATAATTGGTATTTTAATAATGCTCTACCTGTAACATCGTTGATTGATTGCATTTTTACTAATATGGACAAAAAGCCTTGCTGAGCTTCTTTGTACTGACCTTGTCCATCATTTACTAGGGCGTTAATAAACGCTTGTTCTATTGCTTGGTAGTCACTGTCGTTTGAAGCGATTCCATAAAACGGTTGATCGCGCTGGCTCATGTATTGATATAGCAGTGCCGATAGGTAGAGCTTATCCCCGTAGGTTGTTGAGCTAGTGTAGCGTGTTTGCAGCATGTTCAATGCGCGCGAAGGGGAATGAGTTAGAGTCGACAGATAGAAGTGCGTTCCAATCAGCATTTGGAGTTGTGTGGGGAGCTAATGCCGAGGAGCTAATTGTTGGATAAGATTCATGATCCAATGTTGATGCTTGGCTAAAAGAATAAAGATTGATGAAAAGCAAAAAGGCAATGAAAATGAAGTGAATCACGAGATAATATCAATCAGATAAAGAACGATATTCTATTGTTAGTTTGATGTTGCTTCAATTTATTTGGTAGGTTGATGGTTTTTTATGTGAGGTAAATCTCTAATTCTCAATGGCTTATTATGGGTAACCGGTCGTACGCTATGTACGACCGATCTTGGAAGCTAGATGTATAATTTCGCTAGATCAGAAGGCTCTAGTTCTTTGCCTTCTAATGTTGCATTCCAGTTAGTACCAACAAGAACGCAATCTTCAGCTAGGGTCAGTAACCAATCTTCTACAAAGATATCTAGTGGGATTTCTAATACTTCGAAGTCTGCCCACTCTTCAACGTTGTGAGTCTGAGCGTCCTCTTTTGAAGACCAGAACGGCATCACTTCACTGTTTTCGAATTCACTTGAGTCACATGCTAGCCAACCTTCTTCGTTGCGAAGGCCCCATACCAGTTTAGTTTCTTGTGTTTCAGAAACGAAAAGTTCTAGATTTGCTTGAGTATCAGCGGTTAGTTTGCTCATGAATAATTTCTCTATGTTGATAACAAGACAAGATTAACATTATACAAGGGGTAGGTATATGGCGATCAAGGAATTATAAGGATACTGAAACGCTTACCAAACGTTTCAGTATGGTTTGAGTGCGGTAGAATCTATTTGCCGATTTTAGTAAATATATGCCACTCTTCTTTGATGTTGCCTTTAAAACCAACAACAGAGGCTACGACTTTTCTGTTCAATGCATGATTAGTTTCAGTGTCATTATCACGGAAGCCTGCATCTCCGTACCCTACGGTATAGACCCTTGATGGCGGGATACCATTGCTGATGAGCGCACGTCTTACATTGACGGCACGCTCTTCTGAGAGTTTGAGATTGTATTTGGCATTACCTACTTTACTAGCATAACCTTGCAATTGAATACTTGTGTTTTCGTAACGCTTTAGAAACGCAGCCATTTGACGAATTTGGCTCAGAAACACAGGTTTAATTTCTGCAGAGTCATTGGCAAATAAAATATGAAGATCTTTTTCTTCGCTAGACTCGAAATACGAGCCACAGCCATCATTATCTATTTCAGCGCCTATTTGTGTGTCTATACATAAATCGCGAGCGTTGATAACACCATCATTATCATCATCTTCGAGATCATAACTTTGTGTGGTGCTAGGAAGAGCACGATAAGTGAATTCATCATTTGTTTCAGCCATGATGTTGGCAGAAGCAACCACGAAGCATAGTGGGAGTATAGTTTTGAGAAGCTTCATTAATATTCTACCTTTTCATTCCATTCTTGTGGAGTCTCTACACGTAACCCTGTTAATAGATTACCTGTCGCATTCATGACTCTATACTTTGCGTATTGTACATCGTACTTAGCGTCTAAAAATCCCTTACGTGCTTCGAAGAGTTCATTTTCAGTGTTAAGTAGATCGAGAAGGGTACGCTTACCAATTCGGTATTGTTTTTCATAAGAGATAACGGTGTCAGAAGCCGAGTCTACGTGATCCGACAAGAAATCTTTCTGCTGAACGGTTAAGTCAAGAGCGCTCCATGAAAGGCGTAAGCTTTCTTCTACATTGCGGTAAGTACTCTCACGTAGGTCTTTTGCTTTGTTGAGTTGATAAGCGGCACTTTCGGCACGGTCTTGATCGGCCCCACCGTTATAGAGATTGTACTTTAAGCGGAGCATCGCAGAAAATTCATCGCTGTTGCCTTTCGTACCACCTGCATCATCGCGCCACCTTTGAGCGGCTTCAAAAGAAACAGTTGGGTAGTTGGTACTCTTAGACTGTTTGTACTGGAACTTCGCTGAATCTACATCAGCCTGTGCAATTTTGATAACCGGGTGTTGGTTAAAGGCTTTTGCCAAAGCACCGTCGATCGTATAAGGAATAGAGCCTGCATCAGCACGTGGGTATACCAAGCCTAGTGGGGCTTGGCCAACAAGGCGTTTGAATTGAGTATGGGCATCAAATAAATTATTTTGAGCTGCCAGCAAATTACCGTGCGCTTTTGCAATACGAGCTTCTACCTGAGACATGTCTGCCGTAGATCCAATGCCTGAATCAACTCGTTTCTTGATATCTATATAGATATTTTTGTGCGTCGCCAGATTGTTTTCAGAAAGTGTAAGCACTTCATAAGCTTTAACTGAATCAAGATAGACTTTGGTTACTTGCAGTGCAATATCTTGAGCGCTAGATAGCAATTGATAACGGACAGACTCTGCATCAGCAGCGGTACGATCAATGTCGTTAGAAGTATTCGCGCCATCCCAAATGAGTTGTGTCAACGTAATTGCTGCTTCTTTACGCGTTAGATCTGTTGAGCTCGAATTCGTCGCCAAATCCGTATATTCGTAACCAATGCCACCGTCTAAATCTATACTCGGGCGGTAAGCTCCACCAGAAGCATCGTTAAGGTAACGTTGACTAACGTACTGGTTATATGCCGCTTTGATTTCAGGGTTACTTTCTAAAGTAAACGCGACGGCTTGCTCTAAGGTTTGCGCGCTAGCCGGTAAACTGAGTGCAATAGCCAACCCTAATGTAGTCGTTTTAATCCAGTTCAATTTCAATCTCCCAAAAATGGAGTATCACCTAAGTTTGTCGCTTTTAAGCTTGAATATATCAAATTTAGATGAACCGCCAAAAAAATAACGAATGCCCGATGAGCATTCGTAAATGGTTGTAAAGTTGTTAACCGATCATCGTACAGTTTAAGTCGATTTTGAGTACTTAAATTTGATTTGAGTGTTTGGGTTATCTTTCCCTAAGACAATAACTTATATGGAAGTTTTCGTCATCTTAATTATCACTCAGTGACCGTTATCATTCGTTTACATTGTAAGTTATTAAACATGCAATTCATAGCTAGGAATTATATGACATTAGATGTTATATTGTCACTAGATTATAAAATTGATGTCACTATTTTGACGTCGCAAACAGAAAATGAGCTTAGGGATTTATATGGACATGACAGTATTGAATGCGAGCGGTGCATTAGCATTAGGTCAACGCATTGTTATTTCGATAGATGGCACAATCAAGGTCCTAGAAGACGGCCAGCCATTACAAGCTGGGGATGTCGTTTTAGAATCCCAAAATGCAAATTCTGAATCTCAGATTTCAGTTAAGCGCTTTACGCCACAAGGAAAAGATGGCGATGAAGTCGATCTTGACCAAGATATTGAAAATATTTTTGCCGCTTTAGAAGAAGGGCAAGATCCTACAGAGTTAGGCGAAGAGTTCGCAACTGCAGCAGGTGTACGTGGATCGAGCTTAGTGAGCAGCGGGACAATTGAGCGTGATGGTGACGAAACCATCCCAGTTACCGAATTTGTAACAACAGGTTTCGAAGGCTTGGGTTTGTCTCGAACTCAAAGCTTGAGCTTGCTTGATCTGTTCCGATCAGTTGAAGTTGAGCCAACCGTAACTATTGAAGACAGCCAAATTATTAATGAAGGCTCAACAGCAATTTTCGAAGTAAGTCTAAGTAAAGCTGCGTCAGGCGATGTGAGCGTTACGCTAGAGACGTTATACGGAACGGCAACAGCGGACGACATCACAAGTGTTGTTGTGAAAGATGCCGCGGGTAACGTAGTGACACCAAACGCTGACGGTTCTTACACCGTGCCAGCGGGTGAAACTAAGTTAGTTGTTGAAGTCGCGACCAAAGACGACGGTACGTACGAAGGCGATGAGAAACTGAGCCTGAAAGTGACGGGTGCAACCGGCGTCACGGGTACGGGTACGGGTGAGCTAACCATTAAAGATGATGGCACCGGTCCTGTAGACCCAACCGATCCTACTCCGCCAGTGAATCCAGATGATCGCCCAAGTGTGAGCATCGAAGACAGCAAAGTTATTAACGAAGGTTCAACCGCGAGCTTCGATGTCAGCTTAAGCAAAGCTGCATCCATCGACGTCAGCGTAACGCTAGAAACCCTTTACGGCACAGCAACAGCGGACGACATCAACAGCGTTGTTGTGAAAGATGCCGCTGGTAACGTAGTGACACCGAACGCTGATGGCTCTTACACGGTGAAAGCGGGTGAAACCCAGCTGACTGTCGAAGTGGCGACCCAAGACGACGCGACGTACGAAGGCGACGAGAAACTGAGCCTGAAAGTGACGGGCGTGACGGGCGTTAACGGCACGGACACCAGTGACTTAACCATCACCGATGACGGCACCGGCCCGGTCGACCCAGGCACTCCAAACCCAGACGATCGCCCATCGGTGAGCATCGAAGACAGCAAGAGCATCAATGAAGGCTCAACGGCGAGCTTTGGCGTGACGTTGACCAAAGCGGCAGCGGTGGATGTGACGGTTGATATTGACACGCTTTACGGCACCGCGACGGCAGAGGACATCACGAGCATCGTGGTGAAAGACTCGGCAGGCCAGGTTGTGACGGCGAACGCAGATGGCTCTTACACGGTGAAAGCGGGTGAAACCCAACTGACTGTCGAAGTGGCGACCAAAGACGACGCGACGTACGA